>DASTFB010000108.1 GCA_035709005.1 Candidatus Methylomirabilota bacterium
GACGCGGAGCCCGGCGCCCCACAGCACCTGGTAGTCGCCGAGCAGGACGTCGAGCCCGCGCGCCTCCAGCATCAGCGCCCGCCCCTCAGGCCCGCCACGCCTCACCGAGGTACGCGTCGATGACCCGCCGGTCTTGCGTGATCTCCGCCGGCGGGCCGTCGGCGATGATCTCGCCGAGCTGGAGCGCCACGATGCGCTGGGCGATGTCCATGATGACGCGCATGTTGTGCTCGATGACGATCAGGCCGATTCCCCGCGCGTGCAGGTCGCGCACGAGGGCCACCAGCCCCGGGATGGCGCCGGCGTCGACGCCGCCGGTCACCTCGTCGAGCAGCAGCAGCCGCGGCCGTGTGGCCAGCGCGCGCGCCAGCTCGAGGCGCTTGCGCTGCCCGGTGGACAGGCCGCGCGCCTGCACGGCGACGCGGTCGCCGAGGCCGACGCTGGCCAGCGCGGCGCTGGCGGCGGCGCGGGCCTCGGCGACGTCGGCCGTGTTGAGGAACGCCCCGATCATCACGTTCTCGAGCGCGGTCATCTCGTGGAACGGGCGCAGCTTCTGGAACGTGCGGCCGAGGCCGAGCCGGCAGATCTGGTCCGGCCGGAGTCCGGTGGCGTCGCGGCCGTCGATCCGGACGGTGCCGGCATCCGGACGGGTGAAGCCGGTGATCAGGTCGAACAGGGTCGACTTGCCGGCGCCGTTGGGTCCGATCACGCCGACCAGCTCGCCCGGGCTCACGCTGAAGGACACGTCCCGGTTCGCGACGACGCCACCGAACCGCTTGGTGAGGCCCCTGACCACGAGCAGCGGCGCGCTCACGCGGCGGACTCCCGGCGCGCGTCGCGCCGGGCCGCCACCGCCCGCCGGCCCCGCAGCTGTCGCATCAGGCCCATCAGGCCGGCCGGCTGGAACACCGCGATCGCCATGATGAGCGCGCCGTAGATGAGCAGGTCCAGCGCCTTCCCGGTCCCGCCGAGGAGCACCCGGGTGCCCTCGGAGAGGGGGACGAGGACCACGGCGCCCAGCAGCGGCCCCCACAGGCTGCCGACGCCGCCCATCACCGCCACGAGGCAGATGAGGATCGACAGCGACAGCGGAAAGACCGACTCCGGGTCGATGAAGAGCACGTACTGCGCCCAGAAGGTGCCGCCCAGCGCGGTCAGCGCCGCCGACGCCGCCATCGCCGCGTGCTTCTCGCGGGCGACCCGCACCCCGAGGCTCGCCGCCGCGTCCTGGTCCTCCTTGATGGCGCGGAAGTAGTAGCCCCGGCGCGAGCGCTCGATCCACCGGGTCGCCCCGAGCGCCAGCGCCAGGAGCCCGAGGGCCAGGTAGTAGTAGACGGCCTTGGAGTCGTGGAACTGGAGGTTCAGCAGGCTGTCCGGGCGCTTGATCGGCACGAACAGCCCGCGCGCGCCGCCGACCAGGTCCCAGTTGAGGACGGCGGTCTGCACGATCTCGCCGAATCCGATGGTGGCGATGGCGAAGTAGTGGCCGCGGAGCCGGAAGACGGGGTAGCCGATGGCCTGCGAGACGACGACCGCCAGCGCGGCCCCGACGAGCATGCCCAGCCACGGCGTGAGCGCGGCCTCCCGCACCAGGAACGTGGACGTGTAGGCGCCGATGCCGAAGTAGACGGCGTGGCCGAGCGAGATCTGCCCGCAGTAGCCGGCCAGGATGTTCCAGGCGGTCGCCAGCGCGCCGTAGAGGAAGATCATGATCATGACGTGACGCGGGAAGGGCCGGGCGAACACGAGCGGGAAGGCGAGGACGGCCAGGAGCAGCAGGGCCGCCGCCGCGCGCCTCAAAACCGCCCGAAGAGCCCCTGGGGCCGCCAGAGCACGACCGCCAGGTAGAGCGCGAAGACCACGGAGTACTTGAACGCGGGCGGGATCAGCAGTCCCGCCAGCGCCTCGACGAGGCCCACGACGATGCCGGCGGCGAGCGTGCCCGGCACGTTGCCGAAGCCGCCGAGGGCCACGGTCACGTAGGCCAGGAGCGCGAAGGGGCCCCCGACGTCCGGGTAGATGTAGAAGAACGTCGCGAGCAGCGCGCCCGCCACGCCGACGCAGGCGCCGCCGATCACCCAGCCGAGCGCGAACATGCGCTGGGTGTCGATGCCCATGAGCGACGCGGCCTGACGGTCCTGCGCCGTCGCCGTGAGGGCCAGCCCGGTCTCCGAGCGGGAGAGGAAGAGGTAGAGGGCCAGGAAGGCCCCGAGCGCGACCACGCTGGCGCCGACCTGCGGCAGGCCGAGGAACAGCCCGCCGAGCGACAGCCGGCCCGCCAGCCAGGGGTCCTGGACGGTGAGGAAATCGACGCCGAACGCGAACTGCGCGCCGTTGCGCAGGAAGACGGCGAGGCCGAACGTCGCGAAGATCTGGGCGAGCATCGGCGCCGCCAGCACGCGCCGGATCAGGCCGTGGTAGGTCAGCCAGCCGACGGCGCCCAGCACCGCGGCCGCCACCGGCGCCCCGACGACGGGGTCCAGCCCGGCCAGCGACCACGCGAAGAACGCGACGTACATGGCCAGCATCAGGAACTCGCCGTGGGCGAAGTTGACGAGCTCCATCAGCCCGAAGATGAGCGACAGGCCGGCGGCGACGAGGGCGTACACGCACCCCATGAGCACGCCCCCGATCGCCGCCTGGACGAAGATCTCGGCGGTCAGGCTACTTGCGGTCCTTCCACGCGGGGATCGGGTAGAGCACGTCCTTGGTGGCGAGCTCGAAGGGATAGACCGTGTGCCACTTCAGGCCCTGCAGCTGGATGATGATCCCCTTGACGTGGACGTTCTGGCCCGTCTCGTCGAACTTGATGCCGTCCCAGGTCATGACGAGCTGGTCGCCGGGAATGTTGGTGGCGACCAGCGCCTTGCGAATCGCCTCCGGATCGGTCGAGCCCGCGCGGTTGATCGCGTCCAGCAGCGTGAACATGCCCGTGACCGAGCGCGCCGGGTTGTCGTAGAAGTCCTTGCCGTGGCGCTGCTGGTAGAGCGTGGCGATCGCCTTGGCCGCCGGCCGCCGGTCGACGAGGTCGGTGTTGAACGGGGCCCGCGACATCGTGCCCTCGGCGTCCTTGCCGACCGCGCTGACGAAGTCGGGGGCCATGTGGCCGGCGTTCTGCGCCATGATCATCTTGGGGTTGTAGTCCAGCTCCTTGCTGTGGCGCACGAAGAGGATGGCGTCGGTGTGGTAGGACGTCGGCAGCCAGATGTCGGCGTTGGCGGCCTTCAGCCGCTGGACCTCGGCCTGCAGCGACGTCGCCCGGGCGCGGTACTGCATGTCGAGCGCGATCTCGTAGCCGTATTTCTTGGCCAGCTCGCGCTGGACCTTGGCGCTGTCGGAGCCGAACAGCGTGTCCTCGTTCGTGATCGCGACGCTCCTGAGCGAGATCCCGCGCTTCTTCTGGAAGTCGCGGAAGAAATCGAACATGGCCTGGGTGAAGTGCTCGTCGTGGGGCGAGGTGCGGAAGAACCACTTGAAGCCGCGCTTGGTCAGCCCCGGGGAGGACGACTGACCGTTGACGTGCGGGATGCCGTAGCGCTCGGCCACCTGGCTCACGGTGGCGGTGACCGAGGAGTGCCACGAGCCGTAGAGCGCGTGGACCTTCTCCTGCGTCACGAGCCGCTCGGCCTCGGCCTGACCGACCTCGGGCTTGCCCTGGTGATCCGCGAAGATCAGCCTGACCTTCGCGCCCTTGAGGCCGGGCATGCCCTTCAGGCGCTGATAGAGCGGCAGCGGGATATCGACGTCGCCGTTGGCGACGTCGCGGGCGATCTCGTTCACCACCTTGTTCTCGAGCCCGGTCAGGGCGGCCGGCCCCGACAGCGGATAGATCACGCCGATGACGACCTCCTTGGGCTGGGCGGCGGCCTGGGAGACGAACAGCCCGAGGACCATTGCGAGCGAAAGGACCGGCAGGAAACTCATGGCAAGCTCCTCTTCGACCGAGCGGGTGGGTCGCGGCGGATTCTATTGGCGCGCCGCAGCAAGTGTCAAGGACCGATCACGTGTTGCGACCGCACCTTCGCCCCGGCGTGGCTCACGGCGTGGTCAGGTCGCGATAGTGCTCGGGCCGGCGGTCGCGCGGGAACGGCATCCGCGTGCGCGCCTCGGTCACGTCCTCCAGATCGATCTCGGCCAGCACCACCTCGTCGCCGTCGGTCTTGGCCCGGGCCACGACCTCGCCGCCGAGCGGGGTGATCACGACCGAGTCGCCGACGTAGGGCAGGCCGTCCTCGACGCCCGCCTTGCCGACGCCGACGTGGAAGAACCCGTTCTCGTACGCGCGCAGCCGCAGGGTCGTCTCCCAGATGTCGCTCTGCCAGACCGTCCCCACGACCGGCATGTTGGTCGGGGTGAACACCAGCTCGGCGCCCCGCAGGGCGAGGATCCGGTAGCCCTCCGGGAAGTTGCGATCGTGGCAGATCTGGATGCCGATCCGGGCCCCCGCCACGTCGAAGACCGGGAAGCCGAGGTTGCCGGGGGTGAAGTACAGGCGCTCGTAGGTGAAGGCGCCCCGATCCCGGTGAGGGAACGATCCGGGCAGGTGCATCTTGCGGTAGCGGCCCACGATCTCGCCGCGGGCATCGATGACCACCGCGGTGTTGTAGAGCGTGATCCCGTCGCGTTCGGCCAGCGGCAGGATGACCGCGATCCGGTGGCGGGCGGCCGTCTCCTGGATCGGCCGCGTCGCCGGCCCCGGGACCTCGTCGAACATGCGCGCGTGGTCGCGCGTGTTCCAGTGGCCGAAGTACTTGGTGAGGCTGAGCTCGGGCAGGCAGATGATCGCCGCGCCCGAGCCGGCCGCCGCATCGACCGCCCGTAGGACGGCCTCGACGTTGGCCGCCTTGTGGTCCGAGGCGGGACCGAGCTGACCGGCCGCGACGACGAGCTTTCTGGACATCGAGCGCCTCCTCGGGCAGCTATCGTATCACCGGGGCCCCGCCGGCCCCGGACCGCGTGCTACCCTTGCCCGACGGTGCCCCGATCAGGGCGGGAGGAGAGAGAGCGATGGCTTCCCACGTCAGATCGCCTCGCGCGCCGGCACGCACGGCCCGCTGGGCCGAGCCCGGCTCGAGATCGGCCACGCTCTTTACGCGCGCACAGGGCGTGCTACCCGGTGGCAACTCGCGCACGACGGTTTACATGGCGCCCTATCCCCCGTACGCCGCCTCCGGCGAGGGCTGCTGGGTCACCGACGTCGAGGGCGACCGCCGCCTGGACTGTCTGAACAACTACACCGCGCTGATCCACGGCCACGCC
>DASTFB010000109.1 GCA_035709005.1 Candidatus Methylomirabilota bacterium
TCCGGGTCGACGGGCAGGCGCCCGGCCCGCGCGGCCCCGCGCCCTACCGGGTCGGTGAGCACACGCACAAGGTCCTCACCGAGATCCTGGGCTACGCGCCGGAGCGGATCGACGAGCTCTGCACGCTGGGGGCGATCGAGACCGGATAGGTGCTCACCACGGGTCCGGTCGGTGCCATTGCGTTTCCTTTGAACGTGGCCGAGGCCCGCACGGCTGGCCGGTGACTCCTGCCGACGCTCGGCCGACGCCCCCCGGACAGCGGTGGGCGGCCGCGGTGCTCACCGCGTTCGGGATCGCGGCCATCGTGGCGGCCCGGCCACTACCGTTCGGCAGCATCACGCGGCCCGGCGCCGGCTTCTTCCCGTTGTGCCTGGCCATCGGGCTCACGGTGGTCTCCGCCGCCATCCTCGTGCGCTCGCTGCGGTCGCCGGACGCCGAGGCCCGGGCGGCCGGTCCCTCGCGCCGAGGGCTGACGCGCGCCGGGGCCACCTTCGCCGCCCTGTTCGTCTACGCGTGGGCCCTCACCGCGCTCGGGTTCGGCGTGGCCACCTTTCTGTTCCTCGCGTTCCTCTTCCGCGCCATCGAGCCGCAGCGCTGGGCGGTGGCGCTCGGCGGCGCCGGGGCGACGGTCATGGCGAGCCACCTGCTCTTCCGCGTCTGGCTGGGCGTGCGGCTGCCCGTCGGCCCGTGGGGCTTCTGAGCGCGCTCGTGTTCGATGCCGTCGCCTTCGGTTTCGGCGTCGCGGTGGAGCCCGGCAACCTGCTCGCCTGCTTCCTGGGAGTCTTCGTCGGCACGCTGATCGGCGTGCTGCCCGGTATCGGCCCGGTGGCCACGATGTCGCTGCTCCTGCCGGTCACGTTCGCGATGTCCCCGACGGCGGCGATCATCATGCTGGCCGGCATCTACTACGGAGCCATGTACGGCGGCTCGACCACGTCGATCCTCGTGAACATTCCCGGCGAGGCCGCCTCGGTCATCACCTGTCTCGACGGCTATCGGATGGCGCGGCAGGGCCGCGCCGGCGCCGCCCTCGGCATCGCCGCGTTCGGTTCGTTCCTCGCCGGCACCTTCAGCGTCGTCGGCATCATGCTGCTGGCGCCGCCGCTGGCCCGGGTGGCGCTCAACTTCGGCCCGCCGGAGATCTTCGCCCTCCTCCTCATCGGCTTCACGATGGTCACCTGGCTCTCGAGCGGCTCCCGGCTGAAAGCCGTGGCCATGGCCCTGCTCGGCCTGTTCCTCGGCACCATCGGCCTCGACCCCATCACGGCGACGCCGCGCTTCACCTTCGACACGCTCGCGCTCTCCGACGGCATCGGGCTCGTCCCCATGATCATGGGACTCTTCGGCGTCGCCGAGGTGCTGGTGAACATCGAGGAGGGGATCAGGCCGGAGGTCTTCCGGCCCCGGATCCGGGGCCTGCTGCCGTCGTGGCCCGACTGGAAGGCGTCGGCCGGCCCCATCGCCCGCGGGAGCGTGCTGGGCTTCTTCCTGGGGATCTTGCCGGGCATCGGCTCGATCATCCCGACCTTCATCTCGTACGCCGTGGAGAAGCGCGTGTCGAAGCACCCCGAACGGTTCGGCACGGGCGTCATCGAGGGCGTGGCCGGCCCGGAGGCCGCCAACAACGCCGCCACCGGCGGCGCGATCATCCCGCTGCTGACGCTCGGCATCGCGCCCAACGTGGTGATGGCCGTTCTCCTCGGCGCCTTCCTGATCCAGGGAGTCCAGCCTGGGCCCCTGCTCATCGCCGAGCACCCGAGCCTCTTCTGGGGCGTCGTCGCCAGCATGTACGTCGGCAATGTCATGCTGCTCGTGCTGAACCTGCCGCTGATCGGGCTGTGGGTGCAGCTGCTGCGGGTGCCCTACGCGATCCTCTTCCCGCTGATCCTGCTCTTCTCCGTCGTCGGCGTGTACGGCGTCGCCGAGAACATCTGGGACGTCGTCGTGATGCTGGTGTTCGGCGCGGTGGGCTACGCCATGCGTCGGCTCGCCTACGAGCCAGCGCCGCTCGTCCTCGCCTTCGTGCTCGGCCGGCTGGCCGAGGAATCGATCCGCCAGTCGCTGCTCATGTCGCGGGGCAGCTTCGCCATCCTCGTCGAGCGGCCGGTCGCCGGCTTGCTCATCGCCCTGGCCCTCGCGATCATGATCGCCCCCGCCGCCGTCGGCCGCGTCCGGAGCGTCCTCGCCTTGACCCGGTCGGCCTCGGCGGGCTAGAGTTCGGCGGGCATCCTCAGGGTCGTCTCGGGAGACTGAATGCTCTTCAACCAGCCGCGCGCTCGACGCATCATGGCGGACCAGGCCCTGGACGCGCTGGTCGCGACCTCGCCCGACAACGTCACCTATGCCTCCGGCTACTGGGTCATGTCGCACTGGGCCCGCCCGGGCGGACCCCAGGTGTATGCGGTGATTCCCGCCGCCAGCGCCGGCTCGCCGTGCGTCGTCGCCGGGTCGGGCAACCTCGATCTGGTCGTCGACGGCGAGGCCTGGGTCACCGAGGCGTACCGCTACGGCTTCTTCGCCACGAAGACGGACGGCCCTGCGCTCTCGGACCTCGACCGCCGCTACGCGGCGCTCCTCGGCGCACCCGATTACGGCGACGCGGCCGCGGCGCTCGTGGCCGCGCTCCGCGACCGCAAGCTCGATCGCGGCCGCATCGCGATCGAGGAGACGGGCATCCAGCCCGCGCTCCTCGAGCGCGTTCGCCGCGACCTGCCGGGGGCGGAGATCGTGCCCGGCGCCCGCGTGTTCCGGCAGGTCCGCACGCTCAAGACGCCCGAGGAGATCGAGCGCCTGCGCGGCGCCGTGCGCGTGACCGAGCAGGGCATCCTGGCCGCGCTCCGCCGGGCCCGGCCCGGCGTGCCCGAGCGCGAGCTCATCGCCGAGTTCGACCGGACGGTCGTCACCGAGGGCGGCGTGCCCGTGACCTCGATGTGCATCGGCAGCGGCCCGCGCAGCGCGCTGTCGAACTGCCAGGCGGGCGAGCGCCGTCTCGCCTCCGGCGAGGTGATCCGGTTCGACGGCGGCGTGCGGTTCAAGTGGTACCGGTCCGACATCGCCCGCATCGCCGCCCTGGGCGACCCCGGCGAGCGCGCCCGGCGCTACTACGCCGCCCTTCGCGCCGGCGCCGAGCGCGCGATCGAGGCCATCAAGCCCGGCGTGCGCACGGCGGAGATCTTCCGGCTGGCCATGGACACCGTGCGCCGCGAGGGCATCCCCCACTACGAGCGCGGCCACGTGGGCCACGGCATCGGCATCAACAACTACGACGCCCCCGACCTCGCCCCGACATCCGACGAGGTCATCGAGGAGGGGATGGTTCTGTGCGTCGAGACGCCCTACTACGAGCTGGGCTGGGCGGGGTTGCAGCTGGAGAACACGCTCGTCGTGCGCGCGCACGGCGCCGAGCCCCTCATGACGCTCGGCAACGAGCTACGCATCCTGTGAGCGCCGCGGGCCCGACGATCCCCGGCGACGCCGGCCGCCCCGGCCGGTAAGGGTGGCCTCGCTCGGCGTCGCTTTCGACGGTCGCAACCCGCTCGACGTCCTGCAGGAGCAGGCGCGCGCGGCGGAGATGGCGGGCGCCAGCACGTTGTGGATGTCGAGCCACCTGTTCCTCCGCGACCCCTTCACGATGGCCGCCCTCGTGCTGGAGGCCACGCAAACGCCGCGCGTGGCGTTGATGGCCGTGAGCCCCCACGCCGTGCATCCCGTGCACATCGCCATGGCGGCGGCCACCCTCGACGAGCTGGCGCCGGGCCGCGTCGTGCTCTGCCTGGGCACGGGCGCGCCCGGCGATCTCGCCGACGCCGGCGTGGAGCCCCGTCGGCCGCTGCGCATGCTCGCGGAAGCCGTCGAGGCTGTCCGCCTGCTGCTCTCCGGCGAGCCCGCCAGGTACGCCGGCGAGCTGGTACGGCTCCGCGGCCGTCGGATGGGGACCGGTCGGCACGCGATCCCCGTGTTTCTCGCCGCCTCGCACCCGCGCTCGCTGGAGCTGGCGGGACGGATCGCCGACGGCGTCGTTCTGTCCACGGCCTCGTCGGTGGAGTTCGTGCGCTGGTGCCTGGAGCACGTCGAGCGGGGCGCCCGCGGCCGCCGCCTGGTCTGCGCGGGACTGGTCTATGCGACGGCCGCGGACCGCCCGGCCGACGCGCTCGGCCGCTTCCGGCGCCAGCTCGCCATCACGCTCCGCGCGCCCCACCATGCGAGAAACCTGGAGCTGGCGGGCGCCAAGCTCGACCAGCCGGCCGTGCGCGAGGCGCTCGCGCGGGAAGACTGGGCCGCCGTCGAGGCGCTCGTCACCGACGAGACCGTGCGGCGTCACACCGCCTGCGGCACGCCGCAGGAGATGCGCGCCCGCCTCGCCGCCTACCGCGCCGCCGGCCTGGACGAGATCGTGCTCGCCGGCCTCTACGAACCCGAGGAGACGCGGCGGAGCGCGGCCGCCGCGCTCGATGGCGAGACCTGACACGATGCGGGTGAGCGTGCAGCTGCCCACGTGCACCGAGGGACTCGTGAACCCCATCCCCTTCGCGACGGCGCCCGCCGACCTCGTCCGGTTGGCGCAGGCCGCCGAGCGGCTCGGCTACGACGGCGTGTGGGGCAACGACCACGTCACGGCCGCGCCCTACGTCCGCGAGCACTGGAGCGTACCGCCCAACTTCTACGAGGTGCTCGTCACCCTGGCCACGGTCGGCGCCCACACGCGGCGCGTGCACCTCGGCACGGCCGTCATCGTGCTGCCGCTGCGCGACCCCGTGCTGCTGGCCAAGCAGGTGGCCACGCTGGACCGCATGACGGGCGGACGCGTCATCCTCGGCGTCGGCCTCGGCGCCTACCGCGAGGAGTTCGAGGCCCAGTGGCCGCGGCGGCGCGACGTGCGGCGGGGCGACCTGCTCGACGAGGGGCTCGCCGCGCTGCGCGCGCTCTTCACCGAGCGCGAGGCCTCGTACGCCGGCCGGCACGTGGCGTTCGAGCGCGTGGAGATGTTCCCCAAGCCGGTGCAGGAGCCGCTGCCGATCTACGTGGGCGGCCACAACGAGCAGGCGGTCGCCCGCGCCGCGCGGCTCGGCCAGGGCTGGCTGCCCGGCTGGCGCCCCTTCGACGAGATCCGACAGCGCACGGCGCTGCTTCGCCGGCTGGCCGCCGAGGCCGGCCGCGACCCGAAGGCGATCGAGGCCGCCGTGCAGTTCACCGTCATGCTCGGCCGGACTCCGGAGGAGGCCGCCGCCCGCTACCGGAAGACGGGCATGGTCCAGCACCGCCGCTCGCTCGCGCACACCGGCCGCGATCCGGCGCTGGCCGAAGCCAACAATCTGATCGGCAGCCCGTCCAGCCTGCTCGACATGCTTCCCGTCCTCGCCGGGGCCGGCGTCGATCACCTTTGCGCGCTGCAGTTCCCCCACGACTCGGTCACCGAGATGCTCGAGCAGATGGAGTGGTTCGCCCGCGACGTCGTCCGCATCTTCACAGGGAGGAAACCATGAGGCCTTCGTCCGTGATCCGTGCTCTCGTCGTCGTCGCCGCGCTGTCCACCCTGGCCGGCCTGGCCGCCGACGGCGTCGGCGCCGCCGACTACCCTACGCGCGAGGTGGAGCTGGTCGTATCCTTCCCGGCCGGCGGTCCGGCCGACAGCGGCGCCCGCGTCCTCGCTCCGCTGCTGTCCTCGATCCTCAAGCAGCCCGTCGTGGTGGTGAACAAGCCTGGCGGCGGCGGCGCGGTCGGCGCCGACTACGCCGCCAAGGCCAAGCCCGACGGTCACACGGTGTACTCCTCCACCAACTCCGTGCAGACGATCGCCCCGCAGCTCAAGAAGCTGCCGTACAAGCCCTCCGATTTCACGCCGCTCGGCGCCTTCGCGGCCGACCTCGGCGTCATCACCGTGCGCAACACCTCGCCGGCCAAGACCCTGGACGAGTTCGTGGAGTACGCGAAGAAGAATCCCGGCAAGCTCAACTACGGCTCCGCCGGCTACGGCACCGTCTCGTTCTTCACGATGGAGATGTTCAAGATGGCCTACGGCCTCGATCTCGTCCACGTGCCGTTCCAGGGCACGGGTCCGGTCAAGACGGCCATCATGGGTGGCCACGTGGGCATCGCCACCAGCGGCTTCGGCTCGCTCTCGCCGCTCATTCGCTCCGGCGACCTGGTGGCGCTGGTGACGACGTCGCCGACTCGGCTGAAGGATCTTCCCAACGTCCCGACCATGGCCGAGAAGGGCTTCCCCGACGCTTCGCTGAACATCTGGCTCGGCCTTTTTGTCCCGGCGCGGACGCCCCAACCCATCGTCGACACGCTGGTGAAAGCCCTCGCCCAGGCGGCCAAGGACCCGGCGCTGGCCGCCGGCCTCCAGAAGGCGGGGATGCACCTGGACTACCGCGACCCGGCCGCGACGCGGAAGCTGCTCGAGAGCGAGACCGCCGGTGTGGCCAAGGTCATCGAGAAGCTGAAGCTGCCGAAGGAGTAGCCGGGTTGGCGCAGCCGGGTAGGCTACGCTCCGAGCTCGTCCAGCAGCGCCTTGGCCGTACGGAGATCCTGGGTGTCGAAACCCTCGGTGAACCAGCCGTAGACGTCGGCGAGCGCGTGCCGGGCATCCTGATGCCGGCCCTCGTCGCGCCACAGGCGGGCGAGGCTCGTCGCCGCGCGTAGCTCCAGCGACTTGAGCTCCTGACGGCGCGCGAGCTCGACGGCGCGCTGAAAGCAGCGCGCGGCGTCATCGGGGGCCCGGGGGGCGAGACGCCGCCGCAGCTCGCCTTCCACCCGGCTGACCTCGGCGCTGTAGAGCCCGCAGTTCTCGGGGTCCCCCTGCGCGGCCAGCGCCTGCAGCCCCTGCGCGGGGGCATCGGCCTCACCGTACAACGAGGCGATGATGCACCCGCTCATCACGTAACGCCAGGTCCGCATGAACCCCTGGGCCGCCCGCTCGCGCTGCAGCACGTCCAGCGTCGCCACGTCGGGGCGATCGCCGCGGGCGGCATGCATGAGTACCGCGTGATCGATGGCGCGGGCGCGGAAGCCGTGCGTGTCGATGATGGCCGTGCACCGATCACCGGCCGCGAGGGCGGCCAGTCGATCGCCGCGCAGATGGAGGATCGCGGTCACGAAGTTCAGCGTCATGGTGGAGGTCATCGCGTGGCCCAGCGCATCCGCCAGGCGCGACGCCTCGTGCGCCGCGGCCAGGGCGCGCTCGGGGTACCCGAGGCTCCAGTGGCCCAGGGCCAGGTGGTAGCGACAGCAGGTGCCCGGATCATGGCCGCCGTACAGCGAAGCGAAGGAGCCGTGGCGCTCGCGGTCGTACAGGGCGATGCCGCGCTCCAGGTGGGGCAGGGCCCGGCGCACTTCCCCCATCGACACCAGCGTCGGCCACAGCGTGTGGTGGGCCTCGAGGAGTTGTCCCACGTCCGTCCCCCGACGGGCGATGTCGAGCAATCGCTCGCCGGCCTCGAGGGCGGATGGGTAGGCGGCCCGGGTGAACTGGACATACCAGAGCCCCCACAGGACGGGAAAGCGGCGGGACGCATCGTCCAGCCGGTCCACCAGCGCGAGGGCGGCCCGGTACGACGTCTCCACCGGCGGCGACGGTGGCCCGTGCATCGCGATGAGCGGGGCGCCCAGAGCGATCCGCACGTCGAGGGCGGCGGACAGCGTCTCCCGGGTCTCGGGAAGCTCGGCCAGGAGGGCCAGGGCGCGCTCCAGGAACTCGATGGCCTCCCGGTTCGCGGAGCGCGCGACCGCCTTCGTCCCAGCCTCGCGTAGATAGCGAACGGCTTTGTCGGGGATGGCGGCTCGCTCGGCGTGATGCGCAAGCAACTCGGCGTGTTCGCCGAGACGGTCGGCATAGAGTCGCTCGAGGGTCTCGAGGATCGTGGCGTGCAGGGCCCGGCGCCGCTCCTGCAGCACGCCGCCGTAGGCGACCTCGTGGGTGAGGGCGTGCTTGAAGGTGTACTCGAGGTCGGGAAATAGTCGCGCCTCGTAGAGCAGCTCCGCCGTCTGCAGCTCGTCGAGGGCCGCGTCCAGCGCGTCCTCTGCCATCTCGGCGACGGTGGTGAGCAGGGCCACCGGCACGTCTTTGCCCACGACGGCGGCGGCCTGAAGGAGGCGCTTGAGCTCGGGTCGCAGGCGATCGATGCGCGCGGCGAGGATGGCCTGCACGGTCGCCGGCACCTGGATAGTCGCCGCCGGGCGCGCCAGGCGGTAGGCGCCGGCCTCCCCCACCAGCGCGCCCGTCTCCACGAGCGTCCGCACGCTCTCCTCCAGGAAGAGCGGGTTGCCCTCCGTCCGCGTGATGAGCAGCGGGGCCAGGGGGGCGGTGGACGGGTCGGCGCCGAGCAGGGTGCGCAGCAATGCATCCGCGCTCTCCGGCGGCAGGGGGTCGATGCGGAGCTGGCGGTAGTAGGTCTTGCTGCCCCAGCCGTGACGGTACTCCGGCCGATAGTTGACGGCGAGGAGGACGGGCGCGCTGCCCAGGCTCTCGGCCAGGCTGTCGAGCACGGCCTGGGTCTCGGCGTCGATCCAGTGCAGATCCTCGAAGACGAGCAGCAGGGGCTGCACCTGGCTCTCGCGCAGCAGCACCCGCTTGACGCTCTCCAGGGCGCGCCGGCGGCGCTGGGGCGGCTCCAGCGCGAGAAACGCCTGCCCGGGCTCGGGGACGTCGAGAATCCACAGCATCGCCGGCACCGTGTCCTCGAGCGCCCGATCCAGGGTGAGGAGCGTGCCCGTCACCTTCGCGCGGATGGCGCGCAGGTCGTCCCGGTCGTCGATGTGGAAGTAGCCGCGCAGCAGCTCGGCCACCGGGAGGAACGGCGTGGCCTTGCCATAGGACACCGAGCTCGCCTCGAGCACGCGCCAGCCACCGGCCGGCACGTGGTGCGAGTGGAGGAACTCGTAGAAGAGCCGTGACTTGCCCACGCCCGCCTCGCCGACGACCGCGACGAGCTGGCCCCGTCCCTGCCGGGCCTGGGCGGCGGCCTGCCGGATCTGGTCCATCTCGGCGTCGCGACCCACGAAGCGGCTGAAGCCGCGGGCCCGCGCCGCCTGCAGGCGGGTCCGGACGGCAGCGGCGCCCGTGAGCTCGAACACCTCGACCGGCGCGGCGAGGCCCTTGACGGGGATCGGCCCGAGCGGCCGGACCTGCACGAACTCCTCGGCCAGGCGCAACGTCTCGGCGGTGAGCCGCGTGGTGGCCGCCGGCGCGAGCTGCTCCATGCGCGCGGCCAGATGCGTGGTCTGCCCAACGGCGGTGTAGTCCATGTGGAGGTCGTTCCCCACCGAGCGGACCACCACGTCGCCCGAGTTCAGACCGACGCGGATCTGCACCTCGACGCCGTGGGTGCGCCGCACCTCCTCGGCGTAGCGGCGGATCGTCTCGTGCATGCGGAGCGCCGCGTAGCAGGCCCGCACCGCATGGTCCTCGTGGGCCAGGGGCGCGCCGAAGAGGGCCATGATCCCGTCGCCCATGACCTGGTTCACGGTGCCCTCGTAGCGATGCACCGCCTCCATCATCCGCTCGAGCACGGGATCGAGGATCTTCCGCGCCTCCTCCGGGTCGCGGTCGGCGAGCAGCTCGGTGGACCCCTTCATGTCGGCGAAGAGGACGGTGACCTGCTTGCGCTCGCCCTCGACGGCGGTCTTGGAGGTCAGGATGCGCTCGGCCAGATGTCGCGGCGTGTAGCTCTGCGGCGACCCGAAACGGGCCGCGGCATCCGCAGCGACGATCGCGCTCCCACACTCGCCACAGAACTTCTGGCCCGGCGGGCTGACGGTGCCGCAGCTCGGGCAACGGGCGGCGAGCCGGGCCCCGCACTCCCCGCAGAACTTCTGGCCTGCCGGGTTCGCGTGGCCACACCGTGGACAGGAGCCTTCCATAGGCATCTCCAGGGGCGCAGCTAAGGCGCGCACGATCGCGCCCCCGGCGGCCGAAGTCAAGCGCTTCGGGAGAGCGATACCCGTGGCGGTGCTGGAGGCACTTGCCCGAAGCCGTGCCGGCGTTCCATGATGCACGGACGAGGCTGGAGGAAACGATGAGACAGGGGCTCCGGGTGATCGATTCGGACACGCACGTCAACCCGTCGCTCGACGTGCTGCTACGGTACGCCGACCAACCCCTCCGGGACCGCCTGGACGAGCTTCGCCCGTATGTGCGGAAGGTCAAGCCGGGCCTCGGCCGGGGCGATGCGGAAGATCAGGATGAGAGCAGCCTGCTGTCCATCAAGCAGCTCCGGTATCAGCGGGTGGCTGGCGAGAAGCCGAGCGCTCCGACCGGTCCCGAAGGCGATCGCGGCTTCCTCTCGGGACGGACCCAGATGGTCACGCGAAAACCCATCACCACCCGGGTTGCCGAGGACAACGCCCGCGGCCGCCTCGCGGACATGGACACCGAGGGACGCGATATCGATTTCATCATCCCCGGTCCCTGGGCCTACGGCGCCCCCGCGCTGCCGCCGCCACTGGTCAAGGGTCTCTACGGTGCCTATCACCGGTACATGGCCGACTACTGCGCGGCGGACCCTCGCCGATTGAAGAGCATGGTGCTGGTCCCGGCCGCCGATCCGGCGTGGGGCGCTCAGGTGATCCAAGACCTGGCCGACGAGGAGTGGGTGGCCGCCGTGTGGCCTCTGCTGCCCGAGGGACTGCCGATCGACGATCCCGACCTCGAACCGATCTGGGTGGCAGCCAACGACGCGGATCTGCCCATCATGTACCACGGCTTCACCATCGAGACGCCGTACTTCCCCGGCTATCGTGACGTCTGGGACAACCCGGCCATGGGCCGCTGCGCGGGCCAGACCTGGGGCGGCCAGCGGTTTCTCTCGTTCATGCTCATGGCAGGCGTGCTCGACCGCCATCCTCGACTGCGGATCGGCACGCTCGAATGCGGCCATGGTTGGCTCCCCCACTGGCTGCTCCGCCTGACCAGACAGATCGAGTACGTCCGGGGCTCGGTCTCACCCAAGCTCGCGCACACGCCCCTGGAGTACGCGCGGATGGGACGGGTCTTCTGCGGCATCGACTTCTCCGAGGGCGTGGAGATGACGCGCGCGGTGACCGAGCTCATCGGCGATCACGTGCTCATGTTCGAGTCCGACTATCCGCACCCCGAAACCATCTTTCCCGACCATGCCGACACGGTCATCGACTGGCGGCGAACACTGGGCGAGCCGGCCACACAGAAACTGATGTGGCAGAACGCCGCCCGCTTCTTTCGCCTGGCCTCCACACCGTGGCGTGACTGAGGACCCGGGAGGATTCGTCGCGAGCGCGGTGGAGACTGATGGCCGCTCCGGCCATGGCCTGGGGGCGATCGAGACCGGCCAGCCTTACATCCCCAGATAGGCGCGGCGCACGCGTGGATCCGTCATCAGCGTGTCGCGCGAGCCGCTCAGGGCCACCCGTCCCGTTTCCAGGACGTAGCCGCGATCGCAGGCCTCCAGAGCCTCCACCACGCGCTGCTCGACCAGCAGGACGGTCAGGCCGTGATGACGATGCACGAGGCGGATCCGCTCGAAGATCGCGTCCACCACCGTGGGCGCCAGCCCCATGGAGGGCTCGTCGAGCATCAGCAGTACCGGCGCGGACGCGAGCCCCCGTCCGATGGCGAGCATCTGCTGCTCGCCGCCGGACAGCGTGCCGGCGAGCTGGCCGGCGCGTTCGGCCAGGACGGGGAACAGTTCCAGGATCGTCGGCAGCGCTGCCGCCCACCGGGCCCGGCCGTTGCGGGTGTAGGCGCCCATCTCCAGATTTTCCATGACCGTCATGGAGGCGAAGACCTGGCGCCCTTCGGGGACGTGGGCGATGCCGAGCTGGGCGCGCTCGGCCGGCGGGAGCGCCAGGAGGTTGCGGCCCCGATAGACGATCTCTCCCGCCACCGGCGCCACCGTCCCCGATATCGTCTTGAACAGGGTCGACTTGCCGGCGCCGTTGGGTCCGACCACGGCCACGAACTCGCCCTCCTCCACGTCGAGCGAGACGTCGGTCAAGGCCCGCAGGCCCCCGTAGGCGACGCTAAGCGATCGGATCTCGAGCACGCTCCATCCACTTCTTGCCGAGATACGCTTCGATCACCGCCGGATTCATGACCACCTCGGCTGGCGGGCCCTCGGCGATCAGCTTGCCGTGGTCGAGCACGGTGAAGACGTCCGCGAGCTTCACCATGGCGTGCATCGTGTGCTCGATGATGACGATCGTGACGCCATCGCGGTTCACCCGCCGGATGATGGTCAACACGTCCTCGAGCTCGGTCGGGCCCAGGCCGGCCAGCGTCTCGTCGAGCAGGAGCAGGCGCGGGCGGGGCGCCAGCGCCCGCGCCAGCTCCATCAGCCGGAGCTGCCTGGTCGTCAGGCCGCTGGCGATCGCCTCGGCCTGGGCGCCGGCCAGTCCGACGCGGGCCAACGCCTCGTTGGCCAGCCGCTCGGCCTCCGCGTCGGTGGCGGCGCCGACGTAGGCGCCGACGATCACGTTCTGCAGCACGGTCATGCGCGAGAAGGCGCGCGCCACCTGGAACGTGCGTCCCACGCCCTGGGCGCAGATGTCATGCGGCGTCAGCCCCACGAGCTCCCGGCCGCGGTACCGGATGCTGCCGGCATCGGCGGCGAGGAATCCGTTGACGACGTTGAACAGCGTCGTCTTGCCGGCGCCGTTGGGCCCGATGATCCCGTGGATCGCGCCTTCCTGGATGGTCACGGTGACGCCGTCGACGGCCCGGAGGCCACCGAACCGGCGCACAACGCCCTCCAGCCGGAGGACCGCCTGCCCGGCCCGCTGTGCCGGCCCGCCACCGCCACGCGCCGTCAGGGGCGGCTCGACCGGCGCCGGGGGGGGCTCCGTCCACGCCGGCCGCGACTCCGCCCGGCCCGCCACGACACGATCGCGGATCCGCCAGTAGATCCCGTCGGGGGCCAGGAGGATGATGGCGATGATGGCGAAGCCGTACACCACCCCCTGGATGCCGGGAATGATGTGCCCGAGCTCGGCGTGCAGGGTCTCGGCGAGCGGCACCAGCACCGTGGCCCCGATGATCGGCCCCCAGAAGACTCCCACGCCACCGAACAGCGTGACGATGAGCGCCTGGGCCGACACCAGCATGCCGAAGACCGTCGGGGGAGTGACGACCAGGAGCACGACCGCGTAGAGCCCCCCGGCCGCCGCCGCCATCGCCGCGCTCAACGCCATGGCGCGCATCTTCCAGCCCCAGGCATCGATCCCCGCGGCTTCCGCCGCGGGCTCGTTCTGCTTGATGGCGAGCAGGGCCAGGCCGAAGCGGGAGCGTTCCACGTGCAGCGACACCGCCATGCCGATCACCACCAGGACGAGGGCAAGGGCCATATAGACGCGCGGATCGGCGAACTGCAGGTAGAGGGCCGGCGACTCGCGTTTCATCGGCAGCGACACTTCTTGATAGCCGAGCCACTCGAACACGTACAGCATGGCCAGCGGGTAGGCCAGCATGGACAGGGCGAAGTAGTGACCGCGCAGGCGGAACGTGGGGATCCCGATGGCGATGCCGGCCAGCATGCCCACGAGCACTCCGGCCGGGATGCCGACCCAGGGCGACACGCCGAACACGACGAACGCGATCGTCACCGTGTAGGCCCCCAGGCCGAAGAACCCGGCGTGGCCGAACGAGATCATGCCACTGTAGCCGCTCAGCATGTTCCAGCTGAGGCCCATGGCCGCCCAGACCAGGACCAGGGTCATCATCAACTGATAGTAGGAGTTGGTGACGGTGAGACCGATCAGCAGATAGGCGGCCGCGAAGGCGGCGATCAGCGCATATTGTCGGATCAGGCCGCGCCTCGCCGGCCTCGTCACGTCCGCTCCCAGACGCGGCCGAACATGCCGCGGGGACGGAAGAAGATGATGAGCAGGAAGACGACGAAGATCGCCGTGTTCTGCAACTGGTACGGCAGGATCAGGGTCGACATCTGCTGGACGAGACCGATCGTGAGCCCGCCCCAGAAGGCGCCGAAGATCGAGCCCATGCCGCCGAGCACCACGCCGGCGTACATGACGATCACGAAGTCGAGGCCGATGTAGGGCTGAAAGGACTGGGAGATGGCCAGGAGACCACCCGCCACGGCGGTGATCCCGACCCCCAGCCCGAAGGCCAGGCTGTGCGCGCGATCGACGTCCACGCCGACGTAGGCGGCCGCGATCGGATTGTCGGCCGCGGCGCGCAGGGCCTTGCCCAGCTGGGATCGCGTGAGGAAGAGGTACAGCGCGATGGCGAAGGCGACCGCCAGCACGAAGCCCACGGTCCGCGCCTGATTGAGGAAGACGGCCCCGATCTCCCAGGACTCGCGGGACAGCGGGGTCTGCACCGAGATCGGCATGGAGCCGAACAGGATGAGGCCGCCGTTGGCGAGGACCAGCGCCACCCCCAGGGTGAGGATGATCTGGGCGTAATGGCCTTCGGCTTCCGCCGTGACCACGCGGGCGCCGGTCACGCTCGACACCAGATAGCGGTGCACCAGCCATCCGACGGCGAAGACGATCGGGCCGGCCAGGACCGCGCCGACGACGGGGGCGGCGTACGGCCCCAGGAAGGTCAGGACGCCGACGCCGGTGACCAGGTAGTAGGCCGCGTACATCCCGAGCATCATGAAGTCGCCGTGCGCGAAATTGATGACGCGCATGACGCCGAAGATCAGGCCGAGGCCCACGCACATCAGGCCATAGGTGCCACCGACCAGCAGGCCGGCCACCAGCGCCTGGAAGAAATCCACGAGCACCCAGTAAAAGGCGTCCACGCCTCACCGTGCGGGGGGCGGCGGCGGGGCGGCCGGGCGCGCGCCCGGCACTACCGCTTCGGCCAGATCGGCTTGGCCACCGCCGCGTCCGCCGGATATACGGTGACGGGAACGCCGTTCTGCCACTGCACCACCACGACGTCCGCGTCCACGCGGCGGCCATTGCCGTCGAACTTCACGCGCCCGCCGGGGAAATACTTCGCCGGACCTTCGGTGGTGTCCATGGCCCGGATGGCCTCGGCCACCTTCCGGCGGTCGGCCGACCCGGCCTTCTCCAGCGCGTCCTTGAAGATCAACATCGACCCCGCCAGCGACATGGTCTCCTGCGTCGGCCAGAGCTCCCCCGTCTTCTGCGTGTACTCCTTGACGATGGCCTCCTGCCCCTTGATGCTCCAGTTGGCGACGATGGTCATGACGCCCTCGAGGAGGTCCTTGCCCAGGTTCTTCAGCATGTCGGGGGCGGCGATGTGCGCGCCGTTGGAGATGACCGGCACCCGCCCCCGCCCGAGACCGAACTCGTGGAGCTTTTCGAGGCACAGCTTGTCGTCGGGAATGGCCGTGGGCAGCAGGAGCAGGAGATCGGGCCGCGACGAGCGGACCTTCTGGACGAGCGGCGTGCAGTCGGACAGCGGCGGCGTGAAGGTCTCGTCGACCACGAGCTTCAGGCCGAGGGCGGCGATGCCGCCCTCGCGCATCGGCTTCACGAAGCTGACGGGCGCCGCCGTGTTGTCCATGATGATGGCGACGGTGCCCGGCTTCCTGCCGGTCGCGCTCTCGGCCAGCTTGACCAGCGCCGGCAGGGCCTGCTTGGCCTGGGTGCCTCCGGTCGGAGAGGTCTGGAACACGTACTTGAAGCCCCGGGCGGTGATCTGATCCGAGTAGGACAGGGTGAGGACGGGCAGCTCGGTGCGCTCGGTCACCTCCGTGACGCCCAGCGTGAAGCTCGACAGCCAGGCGCCGGCGGCGCCGATCAGGTCAGGCTCCTGGGCGACCATCCGCTGGGCGGCGTTCTTCGCCTTCTCGACGCTGTCGCCGGCGTCGAAGACGACGATTCGCATCTTGGCGCCGCCCAGCGCCTTGATGCCGCCCTGGGCGTTGATGCGGTCGACGGCGAGCGTGGCGCCCTTGAGCATGAGGTCGCCCTGGCGCGCCCACGGTCCCGACATCGGTGCGATCAGGCCGACCTTCACGTCCGCGGCCTGGGCCGCCGCCGGGGCGAGAACGCCGAGGGCGATTCCGAGCGCGAGCGGCAGTGCGGCGAATGCTCTGAAGCGATTCATGGTGTCCCCCGTAGCCTGGTGTCGGTGTTGAGCAGCGCGGTCGCGAGGCCGGAGCACGGCGCCACGGCGACCCCTGGCGCGGACAAACGGATAGCGCTATCGCCGCGGTCCGTCAAGATGAATATGGCGGGACGCTACTTGTCGTAGCCCAGCGCGCGATCCCGCTCGACGAGGGCGGGCTCGCGCTCGGCGGGCGAGCCGTAACCGCCGCCGCCCGGCGTGCGGAGCAGCACCGTGTCGCCGCGGCTCACGACGTGCTGGCGGCGGTGGTCGATCGACCGGCCGTTGATCTGCACGTCGCCCAGCCCGCCGTCGTGGCCGCCGGCGAACCCGGGCGCCGCGCGCCGCGTGCGCTCGGCCATGAAGCTCAGCACGATGGGCGTGTCCGACTCGCAGACCATCAGGATGTCCTGGCCCAGGCCCCCGCGCCGGCGGCCGGCGCCGCCGGAGCCCGGGCGCAGGCGCTTGTGCCGGAAGAAGAGGGGGCTGTTGCGCTCGGCCACCTCTACCGGCGTGGAGGAGATGTTGCTGGGCCACGAGCAGGCGCTCTCGCCGTCCTTGAGCGCGGTGGCGCCCATGCCGCCGTTGAAGAACAGCACGTTGGCGTAGGGCGTGTGATCGGCGCGCAGGCCCGACTGGGTGAGAGCCCACAGGGGTGAGCCCGCGCCAGCCATCACCCGCTCGGGAATAACCTGCTGCAGGGCGCCCAGCACCAGCGTGGGGACATAGTGGCCGGTATTGGAGCGGCTCACCACCGCCGCCGGGAAGCGGGGATTGAGCAGGCAGCCCTCGGGCGCGATCACCCGCACCGGGCGGTACATGCCTTCGTTGTTGGCGAGCGTCGGCAGCAGCGCGCAGCGGACGGCATAGGCCGTCATGGCGTAGGTGTAGGCCAGCACGCAGTTGATGGCCCGCGGCTGACTGGGCGAGGTCCCCGTGTAGTCGGCCACGATCTCGTCGCCGGCCACGGTGAGGGCCAGGCGGAACTGATAGGGCTCATCCACGCCGTCGGACTCCATGGCATAGCGGTAGGTGCCGTCGGGCACGGCGGTGATGGCGGCCCGCATGGCCCGCGCCGTCCGCGTGAAGAGCTCGTCGGCCAGATCCCCGAGGTCGGGCAGCCCGTAGTCGACCAGCAGGGCCAGGAGCCTGCGCTCCATCAGCTCGTTGGCGCCCGCCTGGGCCCAGATGTCGCCGGCGGTCTGATCGGGCGTGCGCACGTTGGCCCGCAACAGCTCGACCAGCGTCTCGTCGGTGCGCCCCTCGCGCTTGAGCTTCATCAGCGGGATGTAGAAGCCCTCCTCGAACACCTCGCGGGCCTCGATGGCCCGCACCCGCCCGCCGATGTCGGGCATGTGGGAGGTGGTGGCCGTGAAGGCCACGAGCCGCTGGCCGTGGAAGATCGGCTTCAGCACGCAGACGTCGCTCTTGTGGCCGGTGCCCATCCAGGGGTCGTTCGTGATGAGCACGTCACCCGGGCGCATACCGGCGGGGCCCCAGTGCCTCAGGAAATGACGCACGGTGGCCGGCAGCGTGGCGATGAACGAGGGGATGCTGCCGGTGTTCTGGGCCAGGGCGTAACCACGGGCGTCGGTCAGCACGCAGGCGAAGTCGTTGGCCTCGTTGGAGAGCGTGGAGAACGCGGTCCGGACGATGGCCTTGGCCGCCTCGTCGACGACGGAGATGAGCCGGGTCCACAAGACCTCGAGCGTCACCGCGTCGAAGTGGATCGCCGCCACGTCAGCTCCTTGTCGCCAGCGCGAGGACGATGTTGCCGGTGGCCGCCACGCGCGCGGTCGCCCCCGGACCGATCACCAGCGTGGAGCCGGCGTCCTCCACCACCGCCGGGCCTTCGAGAATCTCGCCGACCATCAGCCCGGCGCGGTCGAGCACGGCCGTGTCCACGAAGCCGCCGGCCTCGGGGAAGTAGGCCCTGCGGCGGCCCTTCACCGCGCTCAGCGGGGTCCGGCTCCGGCCGCGCAGCACGACGTCGCTTCCCGCCACCGGCGCCCGCACCGCCACCCGGATGTTGATGAACTCCACCGGCACGTCGGGAGGCGTGAGCGCGAACTTCTCCCGGTAGGCGATCTCGAAGGCCTCGCGCAGCACCCGGCGGGCGCCGTCGGCGTCGGGGCCGTCGTAGGGGCCGGGCGGCAGCGGCACCACCAGGTCGAAGCCCTGACCGACGAACCGGCCGTCGGCCAGGCGCTGGACGGTCGCGCTCTCGAGCTTGAGGCCGGTGTCGGCCATCACCGTGCGCGCCTCGTCCTCCAGCCGCCGGAAGGCGGCCTCCAGGGCCGCGCAGTCGCCGCGATCGAGGCGCAAGCCGACGGTGGCCACGCGGTCCACGCGCGCCGGCGCCACCAGCAGGCCCAGCGCCGAAGCCACCCCGGCCGAGGGCGGACAGATGACCCGGCGAAGCCCGAGCTTGCGAGCGACCTCGTAGGCATGGACCGGTCCGGCGCCTCCGGTGCACAGCAGCGCGTACTGCCGGGGATCGCGGCCGCGCTCGGCGACGTGCACGCGGGCCGCGGAGGCCATGTTCTCGTTGACGACGTCGTGGATGCCCCAGGCCACCTGCACGACCGACAGGCCGACCTCCCCGGCGATCCGGGTCAGGGCGAGCTGCGCGGCCTCCACGCTGATCGGCAGCGTGCCGCCCGCGAAATAGTCCGGGTTCAGATAGCCGAGCACGAGGTCGGCGTCGGTCACCGTCGGGGCCTGACCGCCCAGCCCGTAGCAGGCCGGACCGGGTTGCGAGCCCGCGCTGCGCGGCCCCACCTTGAGCAGGCCGATCTCGTCGACGTGGGAGATGCTGCCGCCGCCCGCCCCGATCTCGATCAGCTCGATGGTGGAGATTCGGATGGGCAGGCCACTGCCTTCCATGAAGCGCTTCTGGCGGGCCGCCTCGAACCCGTAGGCCGTCAGCGGCTCGCCGCCCTCGACCAGCGAGAGCTTGGCCGTGGTGCCGCCCATGTCGAAGGCCAGCAGGTGGCCCCCGCTGTCCTCGTGTCCGAAGAACGCGGCGGCAATGGCGCCGGCCGCCGGTCCCGACTCCAGCATCTGCACCGGCACGCGCCGGGCCTCGGCCACGTGGGTGAGGCCGCCACTCGACTGCATGAGCAGCAGCGGGGCCGCGATGTCCTGGGCGGCGAGCTGCCCGGCCATCAGCTTCAGATATCGCTGGGCCAGCGGCTTGATGTACGCGTTGGCCACCGTGGTCGAGGCGCGCTCGTACTCGCGGATCTCCGGCGCCACCTCGTGCGAAGCCGACACGGCGATCCCCGGATGGCGCTCGGCGATCGCGGCCAGCGCCGCCGCCTCGTGGGCCGGATTGGCGTAGGCGTGCAGAAACACCACGGCGATCGAGGTGACGCCGGCGCTCACGAGCTGGCCCACCTGCTCCAAGAGCTCCTTCACCTCCAGCGGCTGGCGAACGGCGCCGTCCGGGCCCACGCGCTCGGCGACTTCCCGGCGCCAGTGGCGCGCCACCAGCGGCTCGGGGCGCGCGATGTTCAGGTCGTAGAGCTCGTACTTGCGCTCGCGCCCGATCTCCAGCGTGTCGCCAAACCCCGCCGTGGTGAGAAGCCCGGTGAGCGCTCCCTGGCGCTCGATGAGCGCGTTGGTGAAGAGCGTGGTGGCGTGCACCACGCGGGTGAAGCGCGAGGCCGCCAGCCGCTCGTCCCGGAGCATGGCCGCCACGCCGGCCGCCACCGCCCGGGCCGGGTCGTCGTGCGTGGTGAGCACCTTGCGGCTCCACTGCCGCCCACTGTCGTGGTCGTAGACCACCAGGTCGGTGAAAGTGCCGCCGATGTCGATGCCGAGGGAATAGTTCATGGCGTTGGAGGAGCGATGTGGGTTGGACGGTAGCAGGAGGCCGAGAGTCCGTCAAACGGTGGAGCGGGCTTCTCCCGCGGGATCTGGATCACACCGTCACCTCGCAGCCGTAGCGCTCACGGATCGCCTTCGCCAGCCGCAGCAGACTCGCCGGCCGCGGGAAGCCCGGCATCGGGGGTGCCAAGTCGATCAGCGCCGGGTAGGCGTACTGCGCCCGGTAGCCGCGCTCGTGCTCGATGACGGTGCCCCAGAGCGCAACCTGGCCCACCACCATGCCGGACTGATCGGCCGTCAGGGTGTAGCCGCGCCCGTCCAGCTTGGTGCGGTCCTTGAGCGCGTAGACACCCTCGCCCGGGTTCTTGGGGTTGGCGCGGAGCGGGGTGCCGGCACGCCAGAGCACGTCCTTGTAGACGGACATGAGCGTGCCGTCCGCCGTCGTGCGCCAGAGGCGCCAGCCGAGGATCGGGCCAGCGACGAAGGCCTCCTCTAGCCACTCCCCAAAATTTTGACCCATCACTTCTCCTCCTCCGGCTCGGCCACCGGCTCGGCGTGCGGCTTCATCTTCTGCGGCTGCACGGCCGGCCACTGCATGGGCTCCACCTGAAGTTCCCGTTGCGGTTGCCCGAGGTCCATCAGCTTCCTCCCGAGATTTGCCCGGACACCATCCCCTGCGAGGTCGAGCCCGACGGCAAGGCGCCGACCAAACCTCGAGCGTCGACGGCTGCGCGACCAGGGGGGCGGAGTATGGCCCGGATATCGAGGCCGAAGATGTCCACGACCGTGCCGACCTTGCCGCGCCTGGGCCGCACCAGTGCGATGCCCAGCGGGCCGGGAATCTCGTCGGCGTCCACACGGTCGATCCGGAGGACGTTCCCGCTCGCGTCGTAGGTGCACAGCGCGATGTTGCCCTGCTGATCGACCACGGCGATCAGCCGCCCGACCTCGGCGTAGACGTACTGGACGACTGCGTCCCGCGCCACAGCAGCGGCCGACCGCAGTCCCATCGAGATCGCAACGGCGATCGCGAGAACGGCCAGCGGGCGTCGGATACGCAGCGCGTCCATGAGCGAGCGCAAGATTCATCGACGCGCGACCGGTGTCAATGGACGAATCGGTCGAAAAAATGAGTTTTTGGGGATGGCGCTGTCTTCAAAAAGCTTGGTGCGAGCCGGCGGCGGGCCGATACTTCAACAACTTATCGTGACAACCGGCGACCGTCAGGCTCGGCCCACTGTGCTGGCAGTCGATGACGACCCGGGTTTCCTCGAGGCCCTGGACGTTATGCTTTCCGGTGATTTCACACTCCTCGCCGAGCAGAGCGGACCGCAGGCCCTCGAGCTCGTCCGCAAGCACCGTGTCGACGTCATCCTGCTCGACCTCGTGATGCCCGAGATGGATGGCTTCGAGGTGCTGAAGCGCCTGCGGGCGTCGCGCTCGACCATCCCCGTCATCATCGTCACCGCGTACAAGGACGTCGATCGTGTCGTGAGGGGCATGAAAGGGGGGGCCTATAACTACGTGACGAAGCCCTGGGACGACGATGACGACCTCATCGAGCTGATTCGCGCCGCGGAGCGGGACCGCGCGGAGAGGACGGCCGTGCTGTGCGTCAGCGATGACCCTGCCGCACTGGCGCCCCTGGAGGTGGCTCTCCAGGCGCAGACAAAGGTGGTCGCGTGCACGCCGCAGCACGCCGCCGCCATGGACATCCAGCCCGACATCGTCGTGATCGAAAGCCCCCTCGCCGCGATCGACGAGATGAAGTCGATCCTAGCCGTCCGCGCCCGTTTCTGGGACGTGCCCCTTGTGCTCATCACGAACGGCGCACACGGGGAGGCCAGCCTGACGGACATCGCCGCCCTTGCCCCGACGGCGATATTCGTCAAACCCTATCCCCTGGATGAGATGCTAGGCCGCCTCGCCGCGCTGCTCGCGGCACGTGGCCGGCTCGTACGTGGCTGGCCCCGGTTCGGTCCTCAGTTAGAGCGCGCCATCGATACCCTGGCGCGGCGCTATTCAGACCCGCTGACCGTGCACGAGCTCGCCCGAGTAGCGGCCCTGTCGACCGACCGGCTGGTCCACGCGTTCCGGGAGGCGCTCGGGATGAGCCCGAAGGAGTTCGCGAAGCGGCTCCGGGTGGCCGTCGCCTCGCGGCTGCTCCGGGAGACCGATCTCAAGCTCGAGGAGATCGGGTGCCGGACTGGGTTCAGCGACGGCTCTCACCTGTCGCGGCAGTTCGAGGAGGCCAAGGGAGTCAGACCGGGCGAGTATCGGCGGAAGGCAACCGGATTCGGAGGCGTCCGGCCGCACCAGTCTGGTCAGTGACCGTCGTTATCAACCTCCGCCCCCACCGCGGGTTCGGCCACGACGGGCAGGGCGATGCGGAACGTCGTGCCGGCGCCGGGCCGGCTGCGGAAGTCGATGGCGCCGCCGTGGTCCTCCACGATCTTGTGGGTCAGAGCCAGGCCCAGCCCGGTCCCGCGATCCCTGGTGGTGAAGAAGGGGTTGAAGACGCGCTCGGCGTCGCGCGGCGCGATTCCGGTACCGGTATCGCTCACCTCGATCATGATCCGGCGGTTGAAGAGGCGCAATCGCCCGGCCCGCATCTCGGCGCCCTCCGGCCAGCCCAGTCGGAGGGTCAATCGCCCTCCCTGGCCCATCGCGTCCACCGCGTTGCTCACCACGTTGACCAGCGCCCGGTAGATGGCTTCCTCGTCGGCCTGGATCGGGGGCACGTCACGGGCGTACTCGCGCACGACCAAAATCCCGCGCGCCTCCAGCTCGTGGGTGTGGAGCTCCACTACGCGGTCGAGGAGCAGGGGCAGCCGCACCGTCGAGAACGTCAGGCGGGCCGGGCGGGCCAGCTCCATCAGCCGCTCGACGATGCCGTTGATCCGCTCCAGCTCCCGCGGCACCACGCTCTGAAAGCGCCCACGGAAGTACTCGTCGTCGAAGCGACGCACCAGCTGACGGGTGAAGGTCAAGATCGACGTGAGCGGCGTCTTGATCTCGTGGGCCAGGCCGGCGGCCAGCGTCCCCAGGGCCGCCAGACGATCCGAGCGTCGGAGCTGGGTCTCGAGATTCCGCACGGTGGTGAGATCGCGCACGACACTCACCGCGCCCAGATCTTTGCCGTCGCCGCCCTTGAGCGGCGCCGTGCTGACCTCCACCGGCAGCGCCGCTCCCGTCCGCCGGCGCAGGCTCATGTTGACGTTGACGATCGATGCGCGGCTGGCCAGGGTCTCCATCAAAATCTCGCCCAGCTCGGGCGTGGCGGCGAAGACCTCGGTGCAGTAGCGGCCCGCCGCCTCCCCGGCGAAGTAGCCGGTCAGCAGTTCGGCCACGGGGTTGAGCGTCACCACCCTTCCCTCCAGATCCACCGTGACGATCCCGCTCGTGACCGAGCTCAGGATGCTGTCGGTGTACGTCTTGAGGTCGGCGAGCTCCTCGAACCGCCGCTTCAGCTCGCCGTGCACCTCCTCCAGCGCCGCCCGCTGCTGCGAGAGCTGGGCCGCCATGTGATTGAAGGCCGCGGCCAGGCGCCCGATCTCGTCGGAGGTCGTCGGCGCGATCCGCTGGTTCAGCTCACCGCGGGCGATGGCCGAGGCCCCGGCCTCGAGCTGCTGGACCGGGCGGGCGATGCGGCGGGCCACGAGCGCGGCGGCGGCGGCGCCCAGGAGGAGTGTCACCCCCGCGATGGCGATCAGCTCCAGGCGCGTCCTCGTGATCTCGGCGTCCATCCGCCAGCGCGAGAGTCCGACACGGACCGTGCCCCATTTCTGGGCGCCGACGAAGACTGGCATGGCGAAGTCGTAGATGGGCTCGCGCGTGTCGCCGGCGAGGGTCTGCTGCACCAGCGGCCCGGCGGCCCGGGCGGCCGCCTCGTGAATCGGTCCGGCCAGCACCGTTCCCACCCGCTCGGGACGGCGGTTGTGCGCGGCGACCCGGCCCTCCGCGTCGAGGACGATGGCGTAGACCACGTCCGTCTCCCCGCTCACGCGCTCGACGTTCTGCTCGAGCGCGGTGAAGTTGTAGAGGAGCAGGGGGCCGTAGGACATCGCGGCCAGGTTCCGCGCCAGCACCGCGCCGCGCCGCTCGAACTCCGCCACGATGGCGTCGCGTTGCCGGTGCTCGACCACGGCGGTGACCGCTCCCATCACGAGCACGATGATGAGCACCGTGCCGGCCAGCAGCCGGGCCCGCAGAGACGAGAAGGCGAGTCGGCCGCCCATCAGCGGGTCCGATCCAGCCAGATTTTGCGGAAAGGGATGTAGGGATCGCCCAGGCCGTTCACCTCGACGCTGCGCACGTAGGGCTGAAAGAGCCGCTCGTACGTGTGGTGCAGGATCGGGATGACCGGGACGTCCGCGATGACCTGCTGTTCCGCCTTCCGGTACAGGGCGATCCGCCGGCTGAGGTCCCGCTCGCCGCGAGCCTGATCGAGCAGGTCGTCAACGGTGGCGTTCGCGTACCCGAAGAAGTTTTGGGGACTGCGGGACTGGAACAGCTTGGACAGGAAATTGTCGGGATCGGGCACGTCGGCATACCAGCCGTGCAGGAACACGGGGAACTTGCCCTGGTCCAGCCCTCTGGCGAACACGGGCCAGTCGGTCAGGTACTCGACGTCAGCGTCGACGCCGATGGCCGCCCAGTATTTCAAAACTTCCTCGTGCTGCCGCACGATCTCGTGCCGCTTGACGCTGGACCAGATCACGATTCGGGGCAGGCCTCGCCCGCCGGGAAAGCCAGCCTCGGCGAGCAGCGCGCGGGCCTTGTCGGGATCGTAGACATACCCGCGCAGGGCCGGGTTGAAGCCCTGCGTTCCTGGCGGCAGGATTCCCCGGGCCAGGACGTGACGATTGGCGTACACGTCCCGGAGCAGCGCGACGCGGTCGACGGCATGGATGAGCGCCTGGCGGATACGGCGGTCATCGAGCGGTTTGTGGCGCGCGTTCAGGCCGTACCACCGGATGCTGATCATCGGGCGTCTGACGTGTAGATGGTCCTTGGAAGCGAGAGCCTGCTCGTACTCTCGCGCGGGCGCCGGGGCATCCTCCAGGCGGCCCCGCGCGAACTCCCGGTACATCTCATCCGCGTCATTGCCGGGGAAGATTTTGAACCGGATCTCCGACAAGCGCGGAGGGCCATCGAAGTAGGCGGGATTGGCCGCGAGCACGATCTCCCGGCCGCGATCCCAGCGGACGAAGCGAAACGGGCCGCTCCCGACAGGGCGGCTCCCGAAGCCCTCCCCCTCTCGCTCGACGACATCTCGGGGCACGATCTTGGCATGACCCACGGCCAGCGCCGAGACGAACGGCGTGAACGCCTTGCTCAGGGAGATCCGCACCGTGTGGGGGTCGACCGCTACGAGGCCGGCCAGGTGGCTGGCCCGTCCCTCGCGGAAGTCTCGAGCGCCTTTGATGCCCAGGACCAGATCAGCGGCTCCCGACCGGGTCCTGGGATCCAGGAGTCGGGTGAGAGAGAAGATCACGTCGTCGGCGGTGACGTCTCGTCCGTGGTGGAACTTCGCTCCCTTGCGCAGCGTGAATGTCCAGTTGAGCCCGTCGCGGGACGCCTTCCAAAACTGGGCCAGGCCAGGGACGATGCTCAGTGTCCGGTCGAACTGAACGAGACCGTCGAAGATCTGCTGGGACACCGACCGACTATAGATGTCCTTGATCCGGGCAGGATCCAGGGTCGCCGGGTCGTGCCCTAGGGGACGTCGATACACGGTGGCCGCGGCCGGCGCCGTCGGCCGGTCGTCGGCGTCGGCGAGCGCCGCCGGCCAGACGAGCAGGAATGCCAGCAACAGGGCAAGGAGAGGCAAGCGGAACCTGCCTGCCTCTCCCTCGACCGGCTGACACCGTGACGTCAAGCCGTCCCCGTCAAAACGGGGCCGACCCCGCTCGGCTAGTCGCCACCACTGTCCGCGGTACCGACCGCCTGGAAGAGCTCCGTGGACGAGGTGCCCGACTCCATCACCGGGGCTGCCAGCAGGAACGACGCGAGGATGAGAACTGCCGCCCAGAACTTGGCCATATCGCTCTCCTCCTGTCTCCGAGTTGCGGACTCTCCCCATGAGAGTCCGACCAGTCGGGCGACCGGAGAGCAACACCCTAGCCAGTTTTGCAGTGAGCGCCGTTGTCAGAGAACCACTCCGTTTCGCGACCTTGCGCGGTGGGCTCCAGCCCCGGCCACCGTAGGCCCTGGCCCGTGGCGGTACAGCCTGGACGAAACGCCGGCCCGGAACCTCGGCAACCTGCCGTCCCACCTGACGCTTTTCACCTCTGCCCTGCTACGAGCAACGTTGGCCAGAACCTGATGGCTAGGCGGCTCCCTCCGGACGCCGCAGGCCCCAGCGGGCCAGCTTCACCTTGAGCGAGTTACGGTGGACGCCCAGCAGGCGGGCGGCCTCGCTGACGTTCCACCGCACGCGCTCGAGGATGCGCAACACGATCTGACGTTCGAAGTCCTCGGTGGCCTCGACCAGGGAAAAGCCCGCCGCGGGCGGGCGGACGCGCTGGTCAGGGACGAGCAGGTCGAGCGGGAGGTCACCGAGGCCGATGACCGGCCCCTCGGCGAGCGCCACCAGCCGCTCGACGACGTTCAGCAGCTCCCGCACGTTGCCTGGCCAGCGGTACTCCTGGAGGACGGCCATGGCTTCCGGCGAGAGCCCTTCGATGCGGCGGTTGAACTGCTGGCTGTACTGGCGGACGAAGTGCTGGGCGAGCAAGGGGATGTCCTCCCGCCGTTCGCGCAGCGGCGGCACCGCGATCGGCACCACGTGCAGGCGGTAGTAGAGGTCCTCCCGGAACCGTCCGTCGGTCACGGCCTGCTTGAGGTCGACGTTCGTGGCCGCGATGATCCGGGCGTCGAACCGTATCGAGCGAGTGCCGCCTACCCGCTCGAACTCGCGCTCCTGCAACACGCGGAGCAGCTTGGCCTGCAGCTCGGGCCGGATCAGGCTGATCTCGTCCAGGAACAGCGTGCCGCCGTGGGCCATCTCGAACCGTCCTACCTTGCGCTGGAAGGCTCCGGTGAACGCGCCCCGCTCGTGGCCGAACAGCTCGGACTCCACCAGGCTGTCCGACAGCGCGGCCGGGCTCACCGGCACGAAGGGCCGGTCGCGCCGCGGTCCCTGACGGTGGATGGCCCGGGCGACCAGCTCCTTGCCCGTGCCACTTTCCCCTGCGATGAGCACCGTCGTGGTCGTCCGGGCCACCTGGGCGATCAGGTGGTAGAGCTTCTGCATCTCGGGGTGCTGTCCCACCAGCTCGTCGAAGTCCTGCTGGCGGGCCAGCTCCGAGCGCAGGAAGACGATCTCCCGCTCCAGCGAGCGCCGCTCCAGGGCCCGCCGGATGAGCGCCAGCAGCTCGTCTTCCTCGAAGGGCTTGGTGAGGTAATCGAAGGCTCCGAGCTTCATCGCCGCCACGGCCGTGCGCACGGTCTTGACGGCGGTGACGAGGATGACCTCGACCGCCTCGTCGATCGCCTTGATGCGCTCCAGCACCTCGATGCCGTCCATCTCGGGCAGGCGGATGTCGAGGAGCACCAGATCGACCTGGCTGGCGCGGAGGATCCCGAGCGCGGTCGCGCCGTCGGCGGCTTCGACCACCTCGTACTCGTCCTCCAGGATCAGGTGGAACGACTCGCGTAGTCCTGGATCGTCGTCGACGACGAGCACGACGGGCCGCATCGTGCGGCCCGGCTCAGCCCCCCCGGAGGGCCGCACCTCGGGCATTCGAGGACTCTACCACCGCCCGGGACGGAGTTGAACCGCTCCCCGGGACGAGCGCCGGCGGGCCCCACGCTGCACGAGCACGCGGGCTGGGCCTCCGCGGAGGCGCCAACGGACACCGTTCGACGCCCGATCACCCGGTCGGCCGATACACGCAGGCGGTGGCCACCGCCTGGGCCAGGTAGCCGTAGTCGAACGGTTTGGACACGTAGTCGAGGGCCCCCATCTTCAGCGTCGCCCGCGCCAGGCCGATGTCGTCGTTCGCCGTGATCATGATGACCGGGAGCGTCGGGTGCGCGGCCCGGATCCGACGGAGCACTTCGACGCCGTCCATGTCGGGCATCCGGATATCGAGCAGGACGACGTCGGGCGGCGCCCGCTGGATCAGCGTCAGGGCATCCCGGCCCGTCAGGGCGACGTCCACGGTGTAGCCGGCCTCCGCGAAGAAATCCAGGAGCACCTCGGCGACCGCCGGTTCATCGTCGACCACGAGGATTCGGGACGCCTCACTCATGGGAGCTGGCAAGTCTGCGGACGTCACTGCACAGCAATCATCGGACCAGGCCCCGTCGGCGCAATCCCGAGCAAAGTCGCCGTTTTCGAGGTGTCCCGGCCGACCCGGCCGTGTGGAGATGCACAGCCGTTGGTCAGCCGAATGGGGTGCGGGCCGAATTTTCTTAGTTGCTGCGAACTTGGTGGGCTGTCCGTGACCTGGCCACTGATGGCCCGCCACGGTGCGCCGTCGTCGAGCTGAACGCGTCCGAGGAAGCTCTACGACATCGCGGCTCTGCTGCGCGATCCCGAGCGGTACGTCGTCGAGTCGTGTGGTGGAGGACGACGGGAGAGCAGGCGGTCGGGCCGACGACGACCAGGCAGCGGCGCCCCACCTGTCCCGCGATCGCCCCACCCTGTCTGGTAGGCCGCAGGATAAGTGCGGCTACCAGGTATCCGGGTCTTCGGCACGAGCCTTGCTGATATGATGAGGGCAAGGAGGGGCGTATGGCGACGATCAAAGGCTTTCTCGTCGGCCTTATCACCGGCGCCGTGGTGGCCTACTGGTTCAGAGACTGGATCGCCGCTCGGATCGACGCCCGGACCGAGACCGTCCGCTCGCGAACTGCCCATAGGCTCCACGCCGCGGCGGACGCCATCGAGAAAGGGATCGCCGGCGCGGAGGCGACCGCCACGCCTACCCGGATCGTCCGTAGTTCCTGATCAGGGTCGGCGCCAGGTGTCGTGATGACGCCCCGCCGAATTCTGGTGCCGCTCGACGGACGCCGGGCCTCCGAAGCCGCGCTGGCCATCGCCGGCGAGCTGGCAAGCGCGGCCGGAGGAACCCTCTACGTGATCCGGGTGCTGGAGACGCCGGGGCCCAGTGCAGAGGCGTCGGTTCGGCACCGAGCCGCCGCGCAGCAAGCCACGCGCTACCTGGGCTCGGTCCGCCAGCGGGTCACGGCTGAGGCCGGTGTCGAGCTCAGTACCGCCGTGTGGTCGGGGTCGCCGGCCGCGGCCATCGTCAAGGCCGCGGAGTTGATCGAAGCGGACATGATCGTCATGGCGACCGGTGCCCGTTCCGGTGCCCCGCCGAAGCTGGTCGGCAGTGTCGTCGAACGTGTGCTCGCCGGGACGAGACGCCCCGTGGTCGTGGTCACCGCCCCCGAGGCGCTGGTCGACACATCGCTCGGTGATGCCGCGCCGCTCCCCAACCGCGTGCTGACCGACGCGGAAACTCGTCTGCCGGCCGACCCGCCAGCGGCTGGCGATCGCGCGCTGGCGCCGACCGAGGCCTACCTCGAGTCTCTGCGCCCCGTGGAGGAGTGCGAGCGAGACGTCGTCCGCATGGTGACGACGATCCAGGACGCGGCCAAGCGCCTCGAGCGCTGGCAGGCGGTCCACGTTGCCCACGCCGGGGCCGGCTTCCCGAAGGAAGTCACGATGGCGGGCCGGGCCATCGACGCCACCACGTGGCCCACGGCCGGACAGCTGGCCGACACCCTGGCCGACTGGCATTCCGCGGCGGAGTCGGCGCGGGTCGCCTGGAGCCACGTCCCGGACGAGGAGCGCTCCGGGCTCCCGCCACCGCCGTAGCGCGCGGGCGGCGACGGTCAGCCGGCGCGCCCTCGGCCCCGGCCTGGCGCTCGGACGCCGAGGCGGAACGCACGCTCTCGCCCGCCAGCACGCGGGTGCGGGTGCTCGGCCAAATCGCGAGCTGCACGGAGACAACCGCCCGAGCCGGATTTCGGCCGATCAAGACAAGTAAATCAGCTAGTTATAAAGACAATGTGAATAGTTGATAATTTCGCTCGGAATTGTTGTATTCTCCCGCGCATCGTGCGGGAGGAACGCGTCATGAGCGAGCTCGAGCTGCACCACCACTGGGCGGACGACGAGGAAATCGACACGTTCGAGTGCTTCGTCCAGGATTTCTGGACCGGCCGCGTCAACCCGGACGACTTCAAGCGGTTCCGTCTGCAGCACGGCGTCTACGGCCAGCGACAGCAGGACGTGCAGATGGTGCGCGTGAAGATCCCGTGGGGTGGGCTGACCGCCGATCAGATCGAGCGTCTCGCCGACGTCGCGGACAGGACGCCGCGCGGCGTCGGGCACGTGACCACGCGCCAGAACGTGCAGTTCCACTTCGTCCCCCTGGCCGAGGTCACCCCCCTGTTGCGCGAGCTGGCAGAGGTGGGGCTCACCACGCGCGAGGCGTGCGGCAACACGGTGCGCAACGTGACCGTCGGGCACTGCGCCGGCGTGTGCCCCGCCGAGATCTTCGATCCCACTCCGTACGCGGATGCGGTGGCCCGCTTCCTTCTGCGCAATGCCATGAACCAGAACCTGCCCCGCAAGTTCAAGATCGCCTTCTCCGGTTGTCCCGACGACACGGGCATCACGCCGATCCATGACGTCGGTGTCCGCGCCGCCGTGCGCGAGGCGGAGGGCGTCGCGACGCACGGCTTCGAGGTCCTGCTCGGCGGCGGACTGGGACCGGCGCCGCAGCTGGCCCAGGCCCTGGAGGAGTTCACGCCCGCGGCCGACCTGTTGCCGACCGTCGCCGCCATCGTGCGCGTGTTCGACCGCCACGGAAACCGGGAGAACCGGAACCTGGCCCGGCTGAAGTTCGTCGTCAAGAAGCTCGGCATCGACGCCGTCCGTGGCCTGGTGCACAAAGAGCGCGAGGCGCTGCGGCTGACGATGACGTTCCCCGCCGTCACGCCATGGGTGGAGACGCCGCCGCCCGCCGGCCCGGCCGATGGATGGCCCGCCGGTCCGGCCGATCCGGGGTACCCTCGCTGGCGGTCCACCAACGTGCTGGCCCAGAAGCAGCGGGGTTACGCGATGGTCCACATCCGGCTCGTCCGCGGCGACGTCACGGGGCGCGAGCTGCGCACGGTGGCCCGGATCGCGCGCGAGCTCGGCGATGGTCGGGCGCGGACGAGCAACCAGCAGAACCTGGTGCTGCGCTGGATCCCCGTGAAGGCGCTGCCCGGGGTCCACGCCGCGCTGGCGGCCGTGGGCCTCGCGCTGCCGGGCGCCGAGCGCCTCATCGACGTGACGACGTGCCCGGGCGCCGATACGTGCCAGCTCGGGATCACATCGTCGCGGGGGCTGGCCCTGGCCCTGAGCGAGCGGATCGAGCGCGCGCTGCCCGAGCTCGCCGACGCCGAGGGCGTGCGCATCAAGATCTCCGGTTGCCCCAACTCCTGCGGACAGCACCACATCGCCGCCATCGGGCTCTTCGGCGGCGCGCGCAAGTTCCACGGCGAGCAGGCGCCGACCTACCAGCTCCTGGTCGGCGCGCGCCTCGCCGGCGGCGCCCCGCGCTACAGCAAAGCCCTGGCCCGCATCCCGGCGCGGCAGGTCCCCGACGCCGTGCAGGCGCTGCTCGAGCGCTTCCGGGACGAGCGCGCGCCGGCCGAGACGTTCGACAGCTTCGTGGACCGCGTCGGCGTTCAGCGCCTCGCCGAGATCGTCGCGCCGTGGTCCGAGCTGCCGCCGCTGGCCGAAGCGCCCGAGCGGTACCTGGACTGGGACTCCGGCCAGCGGTTCACCCTCGAGACCGGCCCGGGAGAGTGCGCGGCGTAGCCGCGATCACATGCCGTCGCTTCTCGGCAGGACGATCGCGCTGACGGAGTCCCGTCGTGCCGCCGAGCTGGCCACGCTGGTCAGCAACCTGGGCGGCCGGCCATACGCGGCCCCGGCCGTCCGCGAGGTGATCCGGCGCGACCGCGGTCCGGCGCTGGCCGCGCTGGAGCGGGTGGTCGCGGGCGAGGTCGCGGCGGTGATCTTCATGACCGGCGTCGGCGCGCGGGCGCTGTTCGCCCTGGCCACGGAGGCGGGGCGACGCGAGGCCCTGCTTTCCGCGCTGGCGCGGTTGCTGGTCGTTCCGCGTGGCCGCAAGGCTCTGGCGGCCCTCCGGGAGGCGGGGGTGACGCCGGGCGTGGTCCCCGCCGTCCCGACGTCCGCGGGGGTGCTCGACGCGCTGGCCGCCTGGGACCTGTCCTCGCGGGCGGTGGCGATCCAGCTCGCGGGGGACGAGAACGCGGTGCTCGTCGATGGGCTTCGCGCGCGGGGTGTCGAGGTCGTGGAGGTCCCGCTCTACGAGTGGACCCTGCCCGAGGACTGCCGGCCGCTCGAGCAGCTCGTCCACGACTTGCCGACGGGGCGGGTGGACGCGATCGCCTTCACCAGCGCGCCCCAGGTGCGGCATCTCTTCCTCGTCGCCGAGCGGGCCGGCCTGGCCGACACCGTGGCGGCGGCACTGCGCGACCGGGTGCTCACCGCCGTCGTCGGACCCGTGTGTGGCGCGGCCTTGAAGGAGCGCGGGGTGACCCCTGCGGTGGAGGCGGAGAAGGACACCATGGGCGCGCTCATCCACGCGATCGCCGCCCGCCTGGGGCAGGCGTGAGCTTCTCCTACCCGATCGCGCTGGATCTGGCGGGGCGCGCGGTGGTCGTCATCGGCGGCGGCGCGGTGGCCCAGCGCAAGGTCGAAGGCCTTGGTGCGGCAGGCGCTCGGGTGACCGTGATCGCGCCCGAGCTGACGTCCGCGCTCGGTGACCTGGTCCGGGCACAGGTGTTCGTTCATGTCCCGCGCGAGTACCGCGACGGCGACCTGGAAGGGCAGGACCTGGCGTTCGTCGCCGTCGGTGACCCGGCCGTGGGCGACGCCGTAGTCGACGAAGCCCGCCGCCGGCGCGTCTGGGTGAACGCGGCCGATGATCCAGCGCGCTGCGACTTCGTCCTGCCCTCCATCCTGCGCCGCGGCGCCCTGATCGTCGCCGTGACGACAAGCGGGACCTGCCCGGCGCTGGCCCGGGCGGTGCGAGAGCGCGTCGCCGACGTCGTCACCGAGGAGTACGGCGAGCTAGCGGCAGTCGTGGCCGACGTCCGCCGGGAGCTACGCCAGCAGGGGGCCAGCCCGGAGGCCGAGATCTGGCGCCGGGCGATCGACGACGAGCTGCCGCGGCTGATCCGTGAAGGCCGACGGGCCGACGCCCGCCGGCGCCTGCGCGAGCGGCTCGGAGCCACCTGATGCCTCGGGGAACGGTGGCCCTCGTCGGCGCCGGACCCGGTGATCCGGGCCTGCTCACCGTGCGCGGTCGCCGCCTGCTCCGGCGCGCCGACGTGGTGGTCTACGACCGCCTGGTCGATCGGCGGCTGCTGGCCCTGGCCCCGGACGGCGCCGTGCGCATTTTTGCGGGCAAGGCCACCGGCCGGCATGCCCTCGACCAGCGGCGGATCAACGACGTGCTGATCGCACACGCCCGGCAGGGGTGCCGGGTCGTGCGGCTCAAGGGCGGGGACCCGTTCGTGTTCGGCCGCGGCGGCGAGGAGGCCGAAGCCCTGGCGGCGGCCGGAATCCCGTTCCAGATCGTGCCCGGTGTCACCTCGGCCATCGCCGTCCCGGCATACGCCGGCATCCCGGTCACCCACCGGCGGCTGGCGTCGTCGTTCGCCGTCGTGACGGGGCACGAGGACAGTCGCCGGGCGAGCCCCCGGGTCGACTGGACGCGACTCGCCACCGCGGTGGACACGCTGGTGATCCTCATGGGCCGCACGGCCCTGCCGAGCATCGCGCGCGAGCTGGTCACCGCCGGACAGGCGCCGTCGACGCCGGTCGCCGTGGTGCGGGCGGGGACAACCCCGGACCAGCAGGTGCTCAGGGGAACCCTCGGCGACATTGCCGCCCGGGTGGCGGCGGCGCACCTCGACTCGCCGGTCGTCATCATCGTCGGCGAGGTCGCGCGCCTGCGGCTCACCGCGCCCCGAAGGCCGCCGCCGGCCTCCACGAACGGCTTGACTGGAAGGGGACGTCCAGAGTACGTCTAGAGTGGGTGTCCAGCGAGCAACAGGTCGAGGCGCTCCTCGCCGCCGCCCGTGACGGCGTGATCGTGGTCGATGACGAACGGACATTCGTCGATGCCAACCCGGCCGCGTGCCGGCTGCTTGGCCGCTCCGTCCAGGATCTTGTCGGTCGCCGGTTCGACGACCTCCTCCAGCCCGGCGTGAATCTCGAGAGCGCCTGGCAGGGGTTTCTCCACTGCGGCGAACAAGTCGGCGAGGTGCGGCTCATCCGCCCCGACGGGGCGGTCACGCACATCGAGTACAGCGCGACGGCTCGGTTCGTGGCCGGCCGTCACCTGGCGATCCTGCGCGACATCGCCGACCGCAAGCGAGCCGAGAGGGAGTGGACGGAGTTACGGCAGCGCGAGCAGTTGCGCTTGCGGGAGACGGAGACGTTACTGGCGGTGAGCCGGGCGCTGAGCTCGACGCTCGACCCCGCCGAGACGATGCGGCGGGTGGCCCGGGAGATCGCCCGGGCGATCGGGGCCGACATGGTGGGCGCCTACCTCTCCGACGCCGCGGGGGAGCATCTTTGGCCCACGGCCGGGTATCACGTGCCTCCCGATCTGCTCGACGCCTTCCGGCAGATCCCGATCCCGATCAACAACCATCTGGCCATCGAGGAGGCGTGGGCGCACCGGCGCGCCGTGTGGACCGACGACATGCCGAGCGACCCGCGCGTCGACGTGTCGATCCTCCGGCAGTTCCCGCATCAGTCCTGCGTCTTCGTGCCGATCTGTACGAAGGACCGCCCGGTCGGCGGCTTCTTCGTCGTCTGGTGGACGGCGCGGCGCTCCATCACGGAGTGGGAGATCGGTCTGCTCCAGGGCATCAGCGACTTCGCGGGGATCTTCCTGGAAAACGCCCAGCTCTATCGCGAGACGGCCGAGGCCAATCGCGCGAAGGAACAGTTTTTCGCCATGCTGTCCCACGAGCTGCGCAATCCGCTCGGTGCGATCGCCAATGCGGTGGCCGCCCTCGATCGTTGCCGGGCCGGCACCGACACGGCCGTGCGGCTGCGTCAGATCATCGATCGCCAGACCCATCACCTTACGCGGCTGGTGGATGACCTGCTGGACGTGGCCCGGGCGACGGCCGGCAAGATCAGCCTGCAGCGTCAGCCCGTGGATCTGAGCGACGTGGCCGGCGGCTGCGTGCGCTCGCTGCGCGAGAGCGGGCGTGTCCGGCGCCACCGGTTGACGTTTCGGGCCGAGTCCGTCATCGTGAGCGCCGATCCCACGCGGCTCGCGCAGATCATCACGAACCTGCTCGACAACGCGGTGAAGTTCACCCCCAGCGGGGGCTCGGTAGACGTGGACATCCTCCGGGAGGGTCAGGAGGGCGTCGTCCGCGTCAGCGACACCGGGATCGGCATGGATCCCCAGATGCTGCCGAGGGTCTTCGAGCTGTTCGCCCAGGCCCAGCAGCCGGCGGACCGAGCGGTCGGCGGGCTCGGTATCGGCCTGGCCCTGAGTCGCCACCTGGTCGAGCTGCACGGGGGCACGATCGCCGCGGCCAGTGAGGGCCGCGGGCGCGGCGCGCAGTTCACCGTGCGCCTGCGACTGGAGCCGGCCGGCGTACCGGCGGCGGCGCCGGCGGCGCCGAGCACGGATCGCAGCCGGAGCGTGCTCATCGTCGAGGACAAGGACGACACGCGCGAGGCGCTGCGGCTGCTGCTGGAGTCGCTGGGGCATCGGGTGCTCGAGGCGCCCGACGGCCCCCGCGGTCTCGAGCTGGCGCTCGATCACCAGCCCGAAGTGGTCTTGATCGACCTGGGGCTGCCAGGGCTGGACGGCTACGAGGTCGCGCGAGCCCTCCGGGCAAGCCCGGCTGGCAAGACGGCCCTCCTCATCGCCGTCACCGGGTACGGGCAGGCCGAGGATCGGCGCCGGTCGAAAGAGGCGGGGTTCGACGCCCACCTCGTGAAGCCGGTGTCGCAGAGCTTGCTCCTGAGCTTCATCACGGCGCCGTCAGCCTCGGACTCCGACCTCGCCGCCCGCTGACGGTCGGTCAGTCCTCCTTCGCCGGGACCTGCCGCGCCGCGCGCGGTGACGGGCTGGCCATCGCCCGCGCTCTCCGCGGGGCCGCGATCCAGGCGGCCAGCGCGGAGGCGCCGATGGCGAGCGCGGCGACGGCGAACGCGATCCGGTAGCTTCCGGTGACGTCGAAGAGCCAGCCGCCGAGGAACGGCCCGATGAACCCTCCCAGTCCGCCGCCGCCGTGGGCCGCCCCGAGAATGACCCCCAGATGCCGCCCCGCGAAGAGGTCGGTCGGGATGGCCGCCAGCAGAGAAATGCGCATGCCGAAGCCCACCCCCGACACCACGTAGCCGAGCAGTCGCCAGAAGTGTTCGGGGCCATCGAGCCAGGCGAGGCATCCGATGCCCGCCATCCCGATGGCCGAGCCGAGGGCAAAGACCCACTCGCGGCCCCAGCGATCGGAGAGGGCCCCGCCGAGCACGTTCCCCGCGACCGTGCACACGCCGCTCAGCCCGAACAGCCACCCGAGCGTCACGGCGCTGAACCCCCGGTCGAGCGCGTGCGCCACCTGATGTGTCGTCACGATCTGGTACCCGATCACCCCGAACCCCCACATCGCGAACACCGCCCAGAACGGGACGCTGCGCAGTGCCATGCCGAGCGTCCAGTCGCTGCCGGCCATCGGCGGCGGATCGACGGTGAGCCCGCGCGAGTGTTCGCGCGTGTCCGGCGGGTCACGATAGAAGAACGCGGCGAGAGGGATGGTGACGACGGCCACGAGGAGGCCGAAGATGGCGAGCGCTTCGCGCCAGCCGAACGTGACGATCAGCCAGGTGTTGAGGGGATAGAAGACGATGGCGCTGGCCGAGGCGCCCGCGCTGATGATACCCATCGCCACGCCGCGCGAACGAACGAACCATCGGCTGACCACCGCCGCAGCCGGCATCTGGATCCCGGCGATCCCCGCACCCGCCAGGACGCCGAACGCCAGGTAGTACTGCCAGAGCGTCGTGACGTGACCGGTCAGCGCCAGAGCGACGCCGAGGAGGATCCCGCCCGCCGGTACCAGGAGCCGGGCCCCCCAGCGATCGTAGAGCCAGCCGGCCAGGGGAGAAAACACCAGGAGCAGCAACCAGCTCAAGGAGTACCCCAGCGCCGCCTCGCCGCGTCTCCAGGCGAACTCGCCGAGGAGCGCGACGTAGAACACCGCGAACGTCGAGCGAACCGACCAGGCGAGCGAGTTGACGGTGGCGGAGACGCCGACCACGACCCAGCGATACGGTGACTGCGCCTCCCCGCCCAGCGGCGCCACAGGCGCGATCACGAGTCCTGTTGAAGCTGCCCGCCGACGGGCATACCGTTTAGCGGTGACCAGGGAGACGAGGCTGAAGCGGCCCGACGCGTCGAAACGCATCCGGATCAAGCGGGCGTACGACCCCTCTGCCGCGCAGGACGGCCGGCGCATCCTGGTCGACCGCCTGTGGCCGCGCGGGCTCAGCCGGCAGAGCGCCCGGATCGAGGAGTGGGCCCGCGACCTGGCGCCCTCGGCCCCGCTGCGCAAGTGGTTCGGCCACGACCCGAAACGGTGGCCCGAGTTCCAGAAGCGGTACCAGGCCGAGCTGCGCGCGCGCCCGGATCGGCTCGCCTGGCTGGCGGGACTGGCGCGGCGGGGGCGGATCACCCTCGTCTACGCGGCCCGGGACCCCGACCACAACAACGCCCGCGTGCTGCAGCGTCTGGTGGCCAGACGGTTGGGACAGCCCGGCCGGCGCTGGCGCGATACGGCGCGTTGAGTCAGGCATCGATGTCAATCGTGTCGGTCTCGACCTCGCTGAGCTCGGTGGCATCCAAGTTGCCACACTCTCACTCAGTACACCAACGGGAGGCGAGCTGCATGGCGACCATCGAGCAATCCATCAACGTCGACGTGCCCGTGCGCACCGCGTACAACCAGTGGACCCAGTTCGAAGAGTTCCCCAAGTTCATGGAAGGCGTCAGAGAAGTGCGCCAGCTCGACGACAAGCGCTTGCACTGGCGGGCGGAGATCGCGGGCAAGGAGAAGCAGTGGGAGGCCGAGATCACCGAGCAGACGCCCGACCAGCGCATCGCCTGGACCAGCCGCACGAAGCCCTGGAACGGCGGCGTGGTCACGTTCCACCGACTCGCCGATAGTGTCACCCGCGTGATGGTCCAGCTCGAGTACGACCCGGAGGGCGTCATCGAGAACGTCGGCGACACGCTCGGCGTCGTCTCGGCCCGAGTGAAGGGCGATCTGCAGCGGTTCAAGGAGTTCATCGAGACCCGCGGCTACGAGACCGGGGCCTGGCGCGGTGAGATCAAGCAGGATCGCGTGGAGAAGACCGACAGAGAGCGCCGGGCCTCGTAACGCCCGGGCCGAGCCTGGCGGAAGGGCCGCCGCGACGGCCCTTCCGCCTCCGTCATGCCCGCCATTGACTGCCGGAGACACCCCGGCTACGCTTGCCGCGCCCGGGTCCACGCATCCCAACACAGGGACGCTCCGCGGTCAAGAATCGAGCCGAGGAGGCAGCCATGGCCCGTCCACAGCCGTCTTCCCCTTTCGTGTCCGCCATCATCATCCTGTCGTGCGCCATCGTGCTCGTGAGCGGCGCCGCCGGCGACGTCGCAGCGCAGGCCAAGCCGGGGGCGGCGTACAAGCCCGAAGGGGAGATGCGCTGGGCGCTGTACGTCACGCTCGCTCCGGCGTGGTTCGATCCCGGCGACGTGGCCGGGTTCATCACGCCCTTCTGGGTGCTCTACGCGATTCACGACGCGGTGGTGAAGCCGATGCCGGGCAACCTCATGACGCCCAGCCTGGCCGAGTCGTGGACGGTCAGCAAGGACCAGCTCGTCTACGAGTTCAAGCTGCGGCAAGGGCTGAAGTTCCACAACGGCGATCCCTTCACCGCCGAGGACGTGAAGTTCAGCTTCCTGCGCGCCAAGAGCTCCAAGATCTTCAAGGACAAGGTGCGCGAGGTCGAGGTGGCCAGCCCCCACCGGGTGCGGTTCCATCTCCACGAGCCGTTCCCGGACTTCATGGCCTTCTACGGGACGCTGGCGACCGGCGCCAGCTGGGTGGTGCCGAAAAAGTACGTCGAGAAGGTGGGGCCGGACGGCTTCAAGAAGCACCCGATCGGGTTGGGCCCCTACAAATTCGTGAGCCACACACCCGGGGTCGAGCTGGTCATGGAGGCCTTCGAGGGCTACTGGCGCAAGATGCCGCACGTGAAGCGGCTGGTGTTCAAGAGCGTTCCCGAGGCCACCACCCGCGCGGCCATGCTGAAGAACGGCGAGGTCGACATCGCCTACCTCCTGGATGCGCCGACGGCCATGGAGATCAAGCGCGACCCGCGTTTGACCCTGGCGTTCTCGGGCGCGATCGGCATCCACTTCCTCGAATTCTTCGATCAGTGGGATCCGAAGTCTCCGTGGCACGACCGGCGGGTGCGGCTGGCCGCCAACTACGCGATCGATCGCCGGGCGCTGAACGAGGCCGAGACGCTCAGCGCCTCGCGCCTCACCGGCGGCATGGTGCCGCGCAAGTTCGAGTTTGCCCTGAGCATCGAGCCCTATCCCTACGATCCCGCGAAGGCCAAGCAACTCCTCGCCGAAGCGGGCTTCCCTAACGGCTTCGACGGGGGCGACTTCTACCCGTATCCGCCCTATTTCTCGATGGGCGAGACCATCGCCGGCTACCTCGCCGCCGTCGGCATTCGGACGAGGTTCCACACCATGGAGCGGGCGGCCTTCCAGACGGCGTGGAGGAACAAGAAGCTACGCGGGATCTGCTCGTGCATCACGGCGCAGTACGGCAACGCGGCCACACGACTGGCCGACCTGGTGACGAAGGAAGGGGTCCTCGCCGTGGGCCACGATCCCGACGTCGACGCGCTCTTCAAGCGCCAGGCTCGCGAGACCGATCGTGGCAAGCGCGAGGCGATGCTCCACCAGCTCCAGCATCTCATCCACGAGCGGGTACGGTTCGGACCCATCTGGGAGTACATCTGGCCGAGCGCGATCGGACCACGCGTGGCCGAGCCGGCGCTGCTGGCGATCGACCCCTACCCGTGGTCGGCGCCCCTGGAGGACGTGCGGCTCAAGCCGTAATCGGCTCCGAGGCGAGACGCCCGAGGAGGGCTAATCGGCCCGGAAGACCAGGTCGGGCTTGAGGTCCGCGATCCTGGTCCGGCCGCAGAGCCCCATCGCGACGTGCATCTGATCGCGCAGGATCTCGAAGACGCGCGCAACGCCCTCGGCGCCGTCGGCGGCCAATCCCCAGAGCGCGGTCCGTCCGATCATCACGACCTTGGCCCCGCGGGCCAAGCCCTTCAGCACGTCGGTCCCCCGCGAGAAGCCGCCGTCCACGACGATCTCGGCGCGACCGCCTACCGCCTCGACGATCGGTGGCAGCGCCTCGATGGACGACTGGGTGTGGTCGAGCTGACGCCCACCGTGGTTGGAGACCCAGATGAGGCGTACGCCGATCTCGACCGCGCGCCGGGCGTCGGCCACCGTCATGATGCCCTTGAGGCCGACCGGCAGCTTCGTCGTCTTCATGAGCCATTCCACGTCGGACCAGGTCAGGCGCATCTGGTAGTCGTGAAACGGGCCGCGGGGGTTGGGCGCGATCTCCATGGCCTTGCGCGGGCTCCAGCGCGCGAGGATGTCGCGCTCCCGCCGGCTGTAGTGCTGGGTGTCGACCGTGAGGGCGACGGCCTTGTAGCCGGACGCCTCGACTCGCTGGAGCAGCTCGCTCACCCAGCCGCGATCGCCGTGGTGGTAGAGCTGGAACATCTGCGGCGCCCCGCCCGCTTTGGCGACGTCCTCCACTGGCCACCCCGTGGCGCCGGAAAGCCACTGGAGCGTGTCGGCCTTGCCGGCCCCACGGGCCATCTGCACGTCGCCCTCGGGGTGGAAGAGGACGAGACCGCCCATGGGCGCCACGCCCACCGGCGAGGAAAGGGGCACGCCGAGCAGACTCGTGCGCAGATCGATCTCGCGCACGTCGACCAGGACGTTCTGCGCGATCGCCAGACGGTCGAGGTGGCGGCGGTTGCGCCGCAGCGTCGCCTCCGACTCGCTGCCGCCGTCGCCGAAGTTCCAGGCCTCACGGGAGAGCCGAGCCCGCGCGGCCCGCCGGATCTCGGACAGTGTCGCGAATGGACGTGGGAATTCCTCTTGTGGCGTCATGGCCCGGTACTATACGACAGTCCGGCCCGCGGAGTCTGGCAGGGAGGCGCCTCCTACGGCCTCTGTCCTGCTCACGTCCGAAGGTAGGCGTGGCGGACGATCTCGGAGGCCCACAGCTCCGCGGCGGTGCCGCGGGCGACGATCTCGCCCTTCTGGATGAGGAACCCGGCCCGGGCGATGTCGAGCGTCTTGCGCGCGTTCTGCTCGACGAGGAACACCGTCGTGCCCGAGTGGTTGATGGTGGCGATCATGCCGAAGAGCTGCTCGACCAGGACCGGGGCCAGGCCCAGCGAGGGCTCGTCCAGGAGCAGGAGCCGGGGCCGACTCATGAGCGCGCGCCCCATCGCGAGCATCGCCTGCTCGCCGCCGGACATCGTGGCCGCCTTCTGGTCGCGCCGCTCGGCCAGGCGCGGAAAGAGCGTGAAGACGTGGTCGCGCCGGGCGGCGAGGTCGGCCACGGCCCACTCCCGGAAGGCGCCCATCCGGAGGTTCTCGTCCACCGTCATGCGGGGGAATACCCGCCGGCCCTCCGGCACGACCGCGATGCCGCGCTGCACGATCTGGTCGGGACGCAGCCCGTCGATGCGCTCGCCGTCGAACAGGATGGTGCCGGCAACCGGCTTCACGACGCCGAGGATCGTCCGGATCAGCGTGGTCTTGCCCGCGCCGTTGGGGCCGAGCAGGCAGGCGATCTCGCCCCGCGCGACCGCGAGCGACACCGAGCGGAGAACCGTGATCGGCCCGTAGCGGACCGAGACGTCCCGCACCTCAAGCACGGACGGTGTCCCGTCCGAGGTACGCCTCGCGCACCTCCGGGTGCCCGGCCACCGCCGCGAAGGACCCCTCGGCGATCTTCCGTCCGTAGTTGAAGGCGATCACGCGCTGGCTCACGCCCTCGATCACGAACATGTCGTGCTCGATGATGACCACCGCCAGCCCCGGCATCTCGTCGCGGACGATCTGGAGGTCCTTCATCAGCTCCGCCGTCTCCTCGGGGCTCATGCCGGCCGAGGGCTCGTCGAGCAGGAGGAGCCGCGGCCGCGTCGCCAGAGCGCGGCAGATCTCCACGCGGCGCCGGTCGATCTGGGGCAGCTGGCCGACCCGTTCCCACCCGCGGGCCGGCAGCTCGGGATTGAACAACCCCAGGAGATGGCCGGCCCGAGCGATCGCCTCCTGCATCTCGACGCGCACCCGCCCGCGCCGCACGACGGCGTCGAGGAGCCCCGTGCGCCGCGCCGCGACCATGCCGGCGAGGACGTTGTCGAAGACCGAGAGGTTCGGGCAGAGCCGGCTCGACTGAAACGTCCGCGCCACCCCGAGGCGCGCGATACGGTGCGGCGGGAGGTCGCCGACGTTCTCGCCGCCGAGGAGGATCGTTCCCGCCGCGACCCGGTACAGCCCGGTGAGGGCGTTGAACAGCGTGGTCTTGCCCGACCCGTTGGGCCCGATGATCCCCACGCTCTCGCCCTCGGCGACGCGCAGATCGACGCCGTCGAGCGCGACGAGCCCTCCGAAGCGGATGGTCAGGCCGCGCGTCTCGACCAGGCTCACCGGTAGCGCCGCACGGCGGCCGGCCACAGACCCTGGGGCCGGTAGAGCAGCATGACCAGGATGACCACCCCGTAGAGGAGCAACCGGTATTCGTGGAGAAAGCGGAAGCGCTCCGGCAGCGGCACCAGCAGGCAGGCGCCGAGGACGACGCCGGGGATGGAGTCGACGCCACCGATGATGATCACGCTCAGCATGATCAACGAGTACCCGAAGTCGAAATCCGGGGGCGATACGAACCCGACCATGACCGCGTAGAAGGCGCCGCCGAGCCCGATGAAGAAGTTCCCGACGCAGAACGCGGTGAGCTTCGCGCGGGCGATCGAGATGCCGCAGCACTTCGCGGCGATCTCGTCGTCGCGGAGCGTGTTGAGCGCTACCCCGAGCCACGAGTCGTGGAGCCGGCGGATGACGCCCGTGGCGAACGCGGCCAGGGCCACAGCGGCGAAGTAGAAGTTGGCGTGGGCCGGCAGGGCGATGCCCAGGACCGTCGGCGCCGTGGTGAACGAGTACCCGAACAGGCGCAGGGTGGGGATGTTCTTGATGCCCTGGGGGCCGCCCGTGAACTCGAGGTTGTTCATGAGGACGTTGAAGATGAAGACGAACGCGATGGTCACCAGCGCCAGGTAGTGCCCCCGCGTGGTCAGGATCGGCACGAAGAGCAGGGTGCCGACGACGACCGCCACGACCGGGCCGGCGAGGAAGGCCAGCCACGCCGGCCAGCCGGCCGACACGGTGAGCAGGCCGACCGTGTAGGCGCCGAGGCCCGCGAAGGCGGCGCCGGCGAGGTTGATCAGGCCCGCCGTGCCGATCTGCAGATTCAGGCCCTGCCCGATGACGACGTAGAGCAGGGCCAGGGTGGCGACGAACGTCCAGTAGGGGCTCGTCCGCAGCGCGAACGGCAGCGCGAGCGCGCACACGGCGCCGCCGGCGAGGGCGGCCGTCGGGTGCCCGGCGAAGGCGCCGGCCAGCGCCGCGCGCAGCCGCGGCAGCGCGCGCACCAGCACGAGGGCGGCCAGCCCGGCCGCCGCGGTGCCCGCCAGCGCCAGCGGCGACTCCGCCAGGATGCCGAGGATGACCAGCACGAGCACCACGGCCTCCGCCGCCCAGACCAGGATCACACGCGCTCCACGCTCTTCGCGCCGAGGATGCCGCTGGGGCGCGCGACCAGGAAGAGCAAGACCACCGCGAAGGCGACAACGTCTCGGAACTCCGAGCCTCGAGGGATCAGCGCCGCGGCCATCGTCTGCACGAGCCCGAAGAGGAGGCCGCCCAGGATGGCGCCGTAGACGTTGCCGAGCCCGCCGATGGCCGCCGCCGAGAACCCGATGACGCCCCCGGTGACCCCCATGATGAAGTGGATCTCGCTGTAGTAGAGGCCGCTCAGGATGCCGGCCACGGCGGCGAGTCCCGACCCGAGAAAGAACGTCGCGTCGACGGTCCGGTCGAGGTTGACCCCCATCATCTGCGCCGCTTCCGGGTCCTGGGCCACCGCGCGGATAGCGGCGCCCATGCGGGTGCGGTTGATGATCCGGTCGACGGCGACCATGGCGGCGAGACCGATGGCGAGGATGGCGAGGTTGTCGTAGCGGATCACCACCCCGCCCACGTCGAACGCGCCCTGCGGCAGCAGCCACGGGAAGGGCTTGGGGTCGGCGCCGCGGGGGTAGAAGATCAGCACCGACTCGCGGATGACGAGACCGAGCGAGAGCGTCGCCAGCAGGGTCATCAGGGGCGACGAGCGGGCGAGCGGCTTGACGCACACCCGCTCGGCGGCCACGCCGATGAGCCCCGTGATCACGATGGAGGCCGCGAACGCCACGGGGAGGGCCACGGCCGGCGTACCGGCGCCCGCGGCCGCCAGCCCGGTCAGGACCGAGAGCCCCGCGAAGGCCCCGAGCATGTAGATGTCGCCGTGCGAGAAATGGATCACGTCGAGGACGCCGAAGAACAGCGTGAACCCGACGGCGATCAAGGCGTACATGACTCCCAGCATCAGGCCGTTCAGCGCCTGCTGGAAGAGCAGCTCGAGCGGCGGCATCGAGCCCGCAGCTACATCTTCTTGTACTTCAGGCCCGGCAGCGTGCGCTTGCCGGAGGCGTACTCCGAATCCTCCCAGAGCACCCACTTGCCGTCCTGGCTGACGTACTTGGAAATCAGCGGCACCGTGTTCTGTCCGTACTCGTCGAACTCCACCGGGCCGATGATCGTGTCCTGCTTCTTGGTGCGCTTGAGCCGCGCCGCCACCTTGGCGCGGTCCGGCCCCACCGCCTCGATGGCATCGATGACGAGGTTGGCGGCCACGTACGCGAACGGGCCGTAGGCCTCCGACGGCTCCGGGAACCCGGCCTTGGCGTAGGCCGCGAGGAACTTCTTGCCGCCGGGCAGCTTCTCGGTCGGCGCGCCCTCGACGAAGGCGAGCGTGCCCTCGGCCGACGGCCCGGCCGTCTCGTTGAAGGTGTCCGACTTGATCCCGCTCGTGCCCTGGAACTGCGCGCGGAAGCCGAGCTTCTCCATCTGCACGCGCACGCGCACGCCGTCCGGGGTGAGGCCCCCGTACCACAGCACCTCCGGCTTGTCGGCCTTCGCCCGCGTCAGCTCCGCCGCGTAGTCCTTCTGGTCCTTGGCCGTGCCCTGGCTCGAGAGGATCTTCCCGCCAGCCTTCTCCACGAACTGCGAGAACCACTTGGCGTGCGCGCGCCCGTAGTCGGTCGTGTCGTGGACGAGGGCGAAGGTCTTGAACCCGAGGGTCTTCACCGCGAAGTCGGCGGCCACGTTGTTCTGGTTGATCATCGTCCCGTTGACCCGCGTGATCTCGACGTGCTTGTGGCCGTACGTGATCTCCGGCAGCACCGCACCCCACACCATGGCCGGCATCCCGGCCTTGTGGTAGGTGTCCACGGTCGCGATGGCGGTGACCGAACAATAGTGAGTGACGCCCGCAATGACCGCCGGGTCCGAGGAAGCCTTGAGGGCCGCCTGCACGGCCACCGTCGGCTTGCACTCGTCGTCGAGGATTTCGGCCTCGTAGCGGTACTTCGCTTTCGGGTCGGCGTTGCGCTCCCGCAGCGCCAGCTGGAACGAGTTGCGGCCGCCGAGCCCGTTCGACGCCGTCCCGCCCGTCAGGGGACCGATGAAGGCGAGCTTGACGGCCGGTTTCTGGGCCCAGCCGCGGAAGGGACGCAGCCCGAGCCCGAGGGCCGCTCCTCCCGCGAGAAGCTGACGACGGCTGACGTGGTAAAGAGTCGCTCTCATGTCGCTCCCTCCTCAACCCCGACCGTGGACGTGGGTGCCCGGCGGCAGGGTCCACACATTAGCCGAGGACGCCGCGCCGGGGCGGAAAAAAGTCACCGGGGGCGGTCCGCCCCCCCGGATGTGGGCGGGGGGACGAAGAGGTAGCGGGCGATCAGCTGGAGCGTCCTCGCCTCTTCGAACACCCGCACGCCGTCGGCGTGCGCGATGCGCGCGAGGACCTCGAGGAACGCGCGCCGCTCGTCGCTCGTCGTGCCGTCCACGATCGTCCGGGCCAGGTATGTCAGCTCGAGCAGCTCGTCGGGAATCTGGAGGAGCTGGTGGACCAGCGGGCTGGCCACGTCCGGCGCGACCCCTGCCTCGCGGGCCACGAACGTCCGGAAGGCTTCCAGCTCGTGGTCGTGCACCGTGTCGTCGGAATGGAGCACGAGCAGCACCATCCCGATCCTTGCCGCGTGAACCTCGTCGATCGCGGTGCCGCCCGCACGCCGCGCCAGGGGCAGCACGGGATTGCGCCCGTATTCCTCAGCCTCGCGCTCCAGCCGGGCCATCGCGGGGGCCAGCGGCAGAGACCGTCGCCATGCGAGACGGAGGGTCTTCGTCACATAGGCGATCGGCGAGGTCCCCACGGCGTCGACCCTCGAATCGATGAGGTTCAGGACCTCTCGCTCCGCGCCGCTCAGGACCTCGTCGGCCTGCGCCATCTGCCGGACCGCCTCCAGGAGCTGCTGCCGGTCCGCCCTGGTGCGGATCTCCCCGAGCACGGTGTCCACCATCTGGCCGAGCTCCTCCCGGGAGAGGCGAGCGGCCTGATAGTACGCGAGCTCGGCCCACTCCTGCTCGGTGAGCGTGTGCTCGAACACGAAGTCCTTGAGGAGGTTCTGCTCCTCGAGCGTGACGTTGTCGTCGGTGGCGGCAATCGCCATGAGGAGCTTGAAGAACAGGAGCTGGAGCCGCCGGCCAGGCTCCTGCTGGATCGGCGCCGCCACGCTCTCGAAGCGTCTGACCACGGCGCGCCGGCTCGGCGTCTGCACGAGCGACCGGAGACGCTCGAACATCGCCTCAGGCGGGACGCCCGGGCAGGGGGTGCCGGAGCGAGATCACGACCGGCGGGGCGGGACGCATCGTTCCGTCGAGAGTGTACTCGCGGGCCCCCACCGGCCTCAACCCCGTGAGGGTCCGCCAGCCGTAATCGGCTCCGAGGCGAGACGCCCGAGGAAGCGCTATGGGCGAGGGCCGGCGCCCGCCGGGGCGTAGACGAAGCCGCCCGCCCGCATGAGGCGCTCGCGGGAGGCCAGCAGATCGTCCTTCAACCGGGCCAGCCGCGCCGCCGGGAAGGTGAGCTGGCCGCCGCGCTTGACGATGCGGCCGGCGATCAGAACGGTGTCCACGTTGCCGCTCTCCGCGCTCATCACCACCGCGTGCACGGGGTCGCCCAGGGGAACCGACGGGAAGATGTTGAGGTCGGTGGTTTGGACCATGACCACGTCGGCCTGCTTGCCGGGCGTCAGCGAGCCGATCCGGTGCTCGAGGCCGAGGGCCCGGGCCCCACCGAGCGTCGCCCACCGGAGCGCCGAGCGCGTCGTCGTGGCGTGCTGCTGCGCGGGGTAGCGCCCGGCGGCGGCCAGGGCGCGATTGTCCAGCTCCCGCTGGTGCAGGAACGCGCGCCGCATCTCGGCCAGCATCGAGGCGGCGAAGTAGGGATCGACGTCGGTGCCGAGCGACGGCAGGCCGCCCAGCTTCTCCACCCGGCCCAGGAGCGCCGGCCGTTCGCAGTTCAGCATCTCGGCCATCACCGTCGCCGAGATCGAGCAGCCCGAATTCACGATCATCGCCAGCTCGTCGTCGTCCAGGCAGTTGCCGTGCACCACGTTGTGGTCGGGCCCGAGCAAGCCGGCCTTGGCGAGCCGGTACATCCCGTCGGGAACCATGCGCTTGCCCGGGCGTCCGAAGGTGTGGGCGCTGGTGATCAGGCCGTACTCCCGGGCCAGGGTGATGTCGGCCTCGGCCACCTCGTAGGCGCCCCAGTCGGGTCCCAGGATGGCCAGGGCCAGCGTGACCAGGCGATCGTCCGAGGCCAGGCGACCGGTGCGCAGGCGATGAATCTCCTCGCGGGGCTGGGGGATCTCGAAGAACGGTCGCGGGTCCGGCCGGCCGATCGGCTTGGCCGTGCCGTGGCCGAACACCGCGCGGATGCCCGATTCCTCCAGCCCGTCGAGCGCGGCG
>DASTFB010000110.1 GCA_035709005.1 Candidatus Methylomirabilota bacterium
ATCGCTCGCATAGCGAGTGCTGCGAGTGGGTCACCGCTCATGGCCGCGCTCCACGGGCTGAAGATTCCCCTTGACAAGGGACACTATAAATGGTGTTTTTCCGGTCCCGTGCTCTCGACATCCCCGACGAGGTGAGAGGCATGTTGAAAAACGGCCTGCGCAACGCAGCAGCCTGCGCCGACGCGCCTCTTACCCTACACCCTGACCGGGAGCGCCGCTATCGTACTCAAGGGGCGGGCGCCGCTCACCGTCCACCCGCCCCACATCGAGATGGCCCCAACCCATGGTGACCACGAGCCATGGCCGGCCCCGGCTTTCCGTCACCATGCCTCGTCAGGACCCTTCGCCCTCCGGGTCGAGGAGGTCTCCATGAGACCGTTTTTCGGCGTGGTCGTGGCCTTACTGGTGGCTCTGCTGCCAACCGCTCCCGTCCGGGCTCAGCAGGAGCAGGCGAACGCGGAGCGGATCCGAGAACTGGAGCGCGAGTTGGAGAGGATCCGGACGGAGTTGGAAGCGCTCAAGGCGCAACAACAGGCGGCGCCGACCCCTCCACCGCAGGCGGCGCCGACCCCTTCACCGCCGAAAGAGCCGGCGAGATGGCCCCTCAGGTTCGGCGCCAGCGTGACGTTCCGTTACGACAGCACCGAAGTGGAGGATCAGACCGATCTGTTCCAGGACGAGAACGAGATCAATGGTTTTCGTACCCGGATCCGGCTTTTGGTGGACTACAATCTCGACGGCGCGGCAGGCGCGGGGCTGCGGCTGTCGACGGGTGAAGATCCGAACCCCGCCTCGCCCTTCATTCGCCTGGGCGACGTCTTCGTGAGCAAATCGTTCAACCTGGATCAAGCCTTCATCCTCACCCGCCCGCTGAAGTTCTTCGGGGAGCCCTACGACGTCCTCAAGCCCGTCGAGAATCTCTCCCTGACGTTCGGAAAGATGCCCCTGCCCTTCTGGCGCGGGGACCGTGGCACCTGGCGCAGCGAAATCATCTGGGATGACGACATCAACCCCGAGGGAGCCTTACTGAAGTTTCCCATCCCCACCGGCCTGCCCTTTCTCAAGCTCGAGAACACCTTCGGCTACTTCATCGTGAGCGAGGTCACCGATGTGCGGTTCGCGGGCCTGACGAACGACACCTACCTCCTCGCCAACCAGTTCAAGCTTCAGGTCGATCCGGTGACCCTGGCCATGGCTGTCTACGATTACAACAATCTCAATGCCGGGCTCAGGGCGCCCAGCTTCGTCCCGGGGCAGGGCGCGTTCCTTTCCCCCGGAACGAGCGCCCTGCTCATGCGGCCGGGCCTTCAGGCGACCAACAACCGCATCAACTTCGGACCCGGCGCCGAGGGGTTCGTGGAGGAGGATTTCACCATCCTCAACCTCACCGGTCAGGCGTATCTGCCCATCCCTCCCCGCTGGGTCGACCCCGTCGGATTCGCTTTGCTGGAGCCCTTCGTGGCGGGGGACTGGGTGAAGAACACGAGCGTGGACCGGGACGATGAAGGGTACGGGTTGACGGTGGGGCTCCGGGGCGCCGGAAAGCGATTCCTGGACGGCCTCTTCAACGTTTGGTTCACGTACCGCGATGTCGACGCCGATGCGACGATCGCGACCTTCGCCGACTCGGACCTCGGCGCGGGGACGGCGTATCGCGGCTACGAACTGGGGGTCAACTACCGCATCCTTCCGGATCTGATGATTGTGTTTTCTTACCTCAACTTCGAGGGATTCCCGAGAAAAGACAACGGCGTGGAGCGCTGGTTCGTCGATTTGGTGTGGACCTACTGACGGACTCGCCGGCGATGGCGACGGCGGTTCCGTGCGACCACCCGGCCGGTCGGGCCGGGGGAGGGGACCATGAAAGCGCTACGGGGTGACATGCGGCGGAGCGTGTGGCTCGTGGCGGGACTGCTCACTTCGCTGATCCTCGCTGGATGCAGTGACAGCGGGGGAAGCATCACCGAAGACCCTAACACCGTCGGCGACCGTGATCTCTCCGGCATCGCCGGTCCCCCCGACCCGGCCCAAACCCAGCCCGTCGAGCGCGTGCCGCGCGGGACCTTCGGGACGGCGAACACCGCGGCCGCCCTGGCCTACCCGAGCTTGAGTTCCGACGAGCGGGGCGTCTTCGACCGCGCCCTGTCGTTTTTCATCACCGACCGCACCCCGGACGATGGACTGGGCCCGATCTTCAACCAGCCCATCTGCCTGGGTTGCCACCGGAACTCGGAACAACTCGTGGGACTTGCCCCGGTCACGACTCCGACGCCGGCTTCCCGCGCGGCCCGGTCCGGACTGACGAACCACGCCCTGATCACGAAGGCCTCGGCGGCGAACACCCTGGATCCCGAGCACCCGCCGACCGCAGCCTTTACGCTCTTCGGGACCTTCTTCCCGGCCTCGGGCGGGTTCGATCCGCTGAGCTTCTTCGGCGGGCCGATCCAGCACGTGCGGGCCACCTTCGACTGCGCGACCGACATCATTCCCGATGAGTCGATCGACCCCACCCTGCGGGGCGGCATCGACCCCGCCACGGGCCTCAGCGCCCTGGGCGGGCGGCGGGCGGTGGGAGAACGGGCGGCGCCACCTTACATCGGCCGCGGGCTGATGGAGGCCATTTTCGCCGGCGACATCGTCTTCAATGATGCGCTGAACCCGGGCCTGGGCCTCCGGGAAGATCCCAGCGACACTCAAGGTCACAGCTCGTCGCTGGCCGCAGCCTCGGTCACCAACCCGGAATGTCCCGGAGACTGCATCTCCGGCCGGCACAATGAAAACCACGCCGATGCCGCCTTCATCGGGGGTGATCCCGTCGTCCGGCTTTCGCGCTTCGGGCTGCGCGCGGCGGGCCCCACGCTGTTTCAGTTCATGATCGGGGGCACGCAGGGGGAAGTCGGGCTCACGAGTCCGTTCGCTCCCTTCGAGCAGAACAACAATCTGAACGTCGGCCGGAACTGCGACGTCGCTCCGGATCCGGAACTCAGGGCCGAGGAGGTGACAAATCTCCGCAGCCTGATCCGAATGATCTCGCTCCCCGACCTCGATGCGTGCTTGCTCGTCGGCGGAGGTGGCTGTGCGAGCATCGAGAACGGAGCGGTGCTGTTCGGTGTCGACCTGGCTGCATTCCGGAGCCGGTTGATCCCGGGCATGGTCCCCGTCGGTGATCCGAACGGGATCAACCAGGCCGACCGCCAGTTGAACTGCGTCGGCTGCCACACCCCGATCATGCGGACAGGCCAGTCGCCGGCCCGGGTCGGGGCCGGGCATCTGAGCAACAGGTGGTTTCCGATCTTCTCGGACCTGCTCATCCACAATATGGGGCAGCTTCCCCAGGGGCGTTCCAATCCAGTCCCGCCGACTCCCTTTTCTCTGCTGGCGGGTACCGTCGAGATCTCGCGGAATCTCGCCGACTTCGCCCTCCCGGGCCAGGGGCTGGCCTTCGGCACCGAGTGGAGAACGCCACCCCTCATGGGGATCGGCCTGATCGGTCCGCCGTTCCTGCACGATGGGCGGGTCTTCCTGTCCACGTTCTCCCGTGGCGGGATCCGTGGCCGCACGGTTCAGACCAGTACGGCCGGGACGAACATCCCTCTGATCGTGGATAGCTTCGACAACGCGCTCCTCGCTGCCATCGAGCTGCATGATCTGCCCCAACCGGGCGCCGGCTGCCCGGTGCCTCCCGGGGGAAGCGACGCCGACGTCTGCCCTCCGCTGGCCAGCGGCAATCGCAGCGAGGCGCGGAACGTGATGCAGCGGTGGCGCGTTTTGACCCCGGCACAGCAGCAGGACGTGCTGAACTTCCTGAAGGCGCTTTGATACCGGGAGCACATCGGCCCAGGGTTGGCGACCCGGCAGGAGCGGGTTAGCCCGGGCGGCAGCGCCGTCCGGGCCCTCGCCACGCCGGCGTTCTTCGATCCCTGGAGGTCGTCACTTCGGATGAAGGCCGCAGTCCTTCGGCTCCACCACGGGCAGGCCTGGGCCATCGCCGGGCTCATGGTCCTGCTGCCCGGCCTGGCCCTCGCCCACGAGCGGTTCATCAAACACGACATCCTCCGGCCGCTCCACCGCGAGTTCTTCCGCCGCCTCGACCCGAACATGCTCGACGTCGCCGTGCGCATCGCCGCGCTCCTGGCCGTGATGCTGTTCATCTGGTTCCTGCGAAACCCGCTCGACAACTTCATCGAAAATCGGCTCCTGTGGCGGCTGCAAGGCCGGGCCAAGCGGTGGGTGCACCTCATCGCCTCGTTCGTCACCGACAAGCCGGTCGACCACCCGTGGTTCAAGAAGGTCGGCGAGTGGGTCGTCATCCTGTTCCTTCGGAGTCCGGCGCTCGTGCTCATGTTCTCGGCGGTCAACGACTCGCTGGTCATGCCCAGCTACCCGCTGGAGCCCTCGACCGCGCTGGTCTTCAAGTACGCGCAGGTCGTCATGGCCATGGGGATCATCACCCAGGCGTTCCTCCCGTTCGGCGGGGCGACGATCTTCGGGACCTTCGTCTATCTGCTCTATGCGTTCGACTGGAAAATCGCCGTGGACGTGCTGCCGGTGCTCACGGCCGCCGTGATCTACGTCTCGTCCCCCTGGTATTCCCACAAGCAGATCATCACCAGTGTCACTCCTCGCCAGATGCGCTGGGTGCGCCTCACCCTGGGCTTCGGATTCGTGGCCCTGGGCTGGATGAAGCTCTACAACCACGATCTGACCGCGGGCGTGGCCGACAATTACCCGAGCGTCCTGGAAGACCCGCTGATCAAGATGTTCTACGCCGGCACCGATCCGGCGTACCACCGGGAGGCCTGGATCGTGGCTTTCGGGCTGACGGAAGTCCTCACCGGCTTCCTCATCATGGTGGGAGCCTTCACCCGGGTCTGGTCCGTGATGATGGTCTACGTGTTCACGAAGCTGATGGTGATCGATTTCGGCTGGGCGGAGATTCCTCACCTCTACCCGATCGGCGCGTTTCTGGTCGTCATGTTCTCCAATAGCCACTCGGACGAGTTCTACCAGATCGAGGAAATGGAGGAGTACCAGGCCCGGAAAGGCAAGACGGGCTTCCAGATTCTGATCGCGCTCGTCGGATCCGTTTTGATCGCTGCGCTCGTCATCTTCCCCATGCTGTATCTGCTGACCCGGGTCGAGCACCCGTGAACGACGCGCAGGAGTCCTCGGTGCGTTTCAGCAACGCCAGGCAAATCATCGCCATGACGGTCGCCTGGGCGCTCGTGCTCATCCTCACCGACCTGTTCTTCAGCAAGCAACTGTTCGCCCCCAGTCCGGAGGCGCTGGCGAAGTTCACCAGGCCGGAGGTCAGGGTGTGGATCGACCATGTCGGTTGTCGCGGGGCGCTGGAGGACGTGCGTCGGGCGATGGAGGACCTGGGGTGGGCGGGCAAGGTCGAGGTGGTGGGCGAGGGCGATGCCGGGAGTCCACCATCGCGTTCCTCCTGCGGCAGGGGATTCGTCCTGAATGCGGCGGACGTGCAGCAGGCCGACTTCATCGGGCTCACCAGCGCGCTCCGGAAGGCCGGGGCGGTTCCGGGAGCGATCGAGTTCGGAGGTGTCCCCCATTTCGCACTGAGAGCCGAAGTGGCGGAGCTCGTCGGCTGCCCGGAGTGTACGTTCGCGGCCCGACAGGCGATGACCCCGGAGCGCGATCCCCGGCTCGGCGGCACCTTGCAGTGGCTGGACAGCGCGAGGGTGAGCGCGGAGGAGGGGACGATCACCGCCTATGTTCGCTTCGGCTACGTGGCGGACGTGCGGGAGATGCTCCAGAAGCTGGAGCAAGCAGGCTTCGCGCCTCGGTCCCTCCGCATCGAGATCGGCCCCCGGGCATAAGAGAGGAGAACGTGGCGATGAGCCGGATCATGGGAGCCGTCGGTGTCCTCGTGTTGGCCGCGTGCTTGTCCGTCGTCGGGGAGGCGGCTGCAGCGGAGCTCCAGACGGGCGCGCGGCCGGCGCAACAGGACGATCGGTCCCGCGCCGCGCGACCCGAGGCGGGCAGGGTCGCAGTCAAGCTTCCCACCCCGACTGCGTACGCCGTCCTGCGCCACCCGGACGGCCGGGGCACACTGCACGCGACCGGGGAGGCGGTCTTCCATCCGGGTCGATCGAGCCCGATCGTGACGGTCGTGGTCGAGCGCGTCACCGCCGACCGCCTGACGCTGCGGAACACCGCGACGGACGTCCGGCATGTCGTCAAGAGAGGTCAACCGCTGCCGGGGCTGGGCGGATTGATCTTCGTCAGGGCGGCGGTGATCGAGGAGCTCGAATACTGGTACCGGGCCGTCGACGGCACGCCGAAGCTCGACCGGTCCGTCATCGCGCTGGAGGCGTCGCGCGCTCGCGTGGAGGTCGAAGTGCACCGTCGTCGAGGCGGCCGCACGGATCATCTCGACGACTACCGTTCGCAGGGAGACTTCAGCCCGTTGCGCGACCCCATCGAAACATTGTCGATGATCCCGGTGGAACGCACAGGCCCCACCACCTATGCGGTTCGGGAGGGCTACTGGCTGGCCATCCAGTGGGCCACGAGCCGGATCGCGACCACGATTCGCCCGTCGTTCTTCCTGGAGGGAGGGCCGGGCGTCTCGATCGCCTCGCAGGTGGCGGCGGGAGATCTCAATGCCCGCGGGTTCGTCGTGACCGATCCCAGGCTGGTCGGCCGGCTGGGCCTCGAGGCCGGCGACATCATCCGGCGTGTCAACGGGCAGCCCGTCGACGGCATGGCCGGGCCCCAGCAGCTCATGTCGCAGGCCCGGAGGACCCGCCCCTCGACCGTCGCGGTAGAAGTGGAGCGGCGCGGCAAATCCTTCACCCTGACCTATCGGCTCAGGTAGGAGGCGTACGATCGCCTCCTCGGAGTCGGTCCGGAGGGAGGGCGAGCAGAAGGGTGAGTTCTGCGATACTATGACCGCTCGTGGCCGGGTCGCGACGCACCAAGATTCTCATCCTCGGAGGCGGCTGCGCCGGGGTCTACGCAGCCATGGCGCTGGAAAAGCACCTCGGCCGAGACGCCGAAGTCGAGATCGGCCTGGTCAGCCGGGACAACTACCTCGTGTTCCAGCCGCTGTTGCCCGAGGTGATCTCCGGCAGCATCGGTATTCTGGACACCATCGCGCCGATTCGTCGCCTCTGCCCGAACACCAACCTCTACGTCCGCACGGTCGAGGGCATCGATCTGGAGAAGCGCGTCGTGACGACCAGCTCGGGATTCCGCCCTCGCCCGTATCAGCTGGAATACGACCACCTGGTGCTCGCTCTGGGGAGTATCACGGACTTCGCCAGCCAGCCCGGGCTCCGCGAGCACGCGTTTCCGTTCAAGTACCTGGGCGATGCTCTCGTGCTCCGCAACCACATCATCCATGCTCTCGAAGAGGCCGATATCGAGCAGGACCCCCAGCTCCGTCAGGCGCTCCTGACGTTCGTGGTGGCCGGCGGGGGCTTTTCCGGTGTCGAGGTGGTGGCCCAGATCAACGACTTCGTCCGCAAGGTGGCGGGGAGCTTTCGCCACATCGAGAGGGACCGGATCCATGTGGTGCTGCTCGCGGGGGCGCGGATCCTGCCCGAGCTTCCCGAGGACCTGGCCGCTTTCGCGCACCAGGTGCTCCAGCGCAACGGCGTGGAGATTCGTTTGAACACGCGCCTGGCCGGGGCGACGGCCGACTCGGCGCTGCTGCAGCGGGGCGAGAAAATCCCCACCAAGACACTGGTAAGCACCGTTCCTTCCGCGCCCAACCCGCTCCTCGCCGCGCTCGCATGCAAGAAGGATCGCGACCGCATCGTCGTGAACGACTATCTGGCGGTGCCGGACTTCCCCGGAGTCTGGGCCATCGGGGACTGTGCCTGGGTTCTGGATCGCCACACCGGGCAGCCTTGCCCGCCGACCGCCCAGCACGCGACGCGCCAGGCCGTCTGCTGCGCCAACAACATCCTGGCGACACTCCGCGGTCGGGCGCCGCAGCCGTTCTCCTTCAAAGCCCTCGGAAAGTTGGGTGGCCTCGGCCATCATTCGGCGGTCGCCGAGATTCTCGACCTGAAGCTCTCCGGGTTCTTCGCCTGGCTCCTCTGGCGGCTGATCTACCTGATGAAGCTTCCAGGCCTCGATCGAAAGGTGAGGGTGGCAACCGACTGGTTCCTCGACCTCCTCCTCAAGCCTGACATCGTCCAGCTCCGGACCCACGACGCACCGGCCGTCGGCCGCGAGCACTTCGAGCCCCGGGAGACCATCTTCGAGCAGGGCGACCGCGGGGATCGCCTCTACATCGTCGTGGACGGTGAGGTGGAAGTGGTGAAGCGGGACGCGGGCGGCAGCGAGGTCGTCCTCGCGGTGCTGGGCCCCGGGGACTGCTTCGGCGAGATGGCGCTGGTCAGCGACCTGCCACGAATGGCGTCCGCACGCAGCCGAACGAGCGTTAACCTTCTGACCGTGGACCGCACCGCGTTCTCCGCGCTCTTCGGCGCCCTGCCCCCGCTCCGCGGCCTGTTCCAGCAACTCATCGAGCAACGGAGCGCCGCCGTCGCCGAGCGATAACGGTTCGCGATACGGCCGCAGAGCCCCCGGATGCCGGCGGCGCCGTGTGGCGCGACGGACCTTGCGTTATCTCCTCGGGCCCGGCCATGTCGACGAGCGGTGTTCGTGTGCTCGTCCCGGGCGACAAAGCATGCGCTCTCTACAGTCATCTCGAATGGTGTTGTCAAAGCGCTCGACCTTATGTAATGTAGCGCCCTCGCTCGAAACGGGAGGATCGGCCCGACGCCCGTTGGGGAGGGCCGCAATGAAGGGATGGTCGGTCGCCCAGGGTGTTTCTTCCCTCGTGTCTCTTCCTTGCTGTCTCGCCGAGTGTGTTGCCCGCAGTCGGGTGCCCGCCACCCAGACCGGTCCGGCCTGGGAGCGCAGGTGAAAGGAGCTTGAACGATGGCCTCTGAGAACATCGACGTCGCCGCAATCGCCACCCGGGCCCGCAATCTCCGGCGCCTCGTCATCGAGATGCTCGCGGCGGCCGCCTCGGGCCACCCTGGCGGGAGCCTTTCGGCGGCGGACATCATCGCCTGCCTCTATTTCGGGGTCATGCGCCACCGGCCGCAGGAGCCCTTCTGGGTGGATCGAGACAGGCTGGTCCTCTCGAAAGGGCACGCGTGCCCGGTCTTCTACGCGGCGCTCGCCGAGGCCGGCTACATCACTCACGATCTTCTGACCTCGCTGCGCCGGCTCGGCTCACCCCTGCAGGGCCATCCCGACCGGCGAAAGCTCGGACTGGTCGAGGCCTCCACCGGGTCGCTCGGCATCGGGCTGTCGATGGGCATCGGGATGGCGATCGCCGCCCGCCTGCGCGGAAGCCCCTGCCGGACCTATGTCATGCTCGGCGACGGCGAGTGCGAAGAGGGGCAGATCTGGGAAGCGGCAATGTACGCGCCGCACATCAAGCTCGGAAATCTCTGCGCGATCATCGATTTCAACCGTCTCCAGCTCGACGCGCGCGTCGACGAGATCACGGATCTCCAGCCGCTCGCGGACAAGTGGCGCGCGTTCAACTGGCATGTGCTGGAGATCGACGGGCACGATTACGACCAGATCCTGGACGCCTTCGCGAAGGCCGAGCGGGTCACGGAGCGTCCCACCGTCATCATCGCGGCGACCGTGAAGGGCAAGGGAGTGTCGTACATGGAGAACCAGCTCAAGTACCACGGCACTGTCCCCGACAAGCCGGAGGATGTTCTCAAGGCCCTGGCCGAGCTGAGCGGGGGCAGGTCATGATCCGCCGCTGGACGTCACCGCTGGAGCCCGGCCTGGCCACGCGCGAGGCGTACGGCCGGACGCTCGCCGAGCTCGGCGAGGAGAACCCGCGCATCGTCGTGCTCGACGCCGACCTCTCAAAGTCGACCTACACCTCGCTCTTCGGCAAGAAGTTCAAGGACCGGTTCTTCGACGTGGGGATTGCCGAGGCCAACATGTGCTCGATGGCCGCGGGTCTCGCGGCGGGGGGCTTCATTCCGTTCGCTTCGAGCTTCGCGTCCTTCCTGATGTGCAAGGGCTACGAACAGCTCCGCGTCTGCTGCGCCTACATGGAGTTCAACGTGAACTTCGTGGGCAGCCACGGCGGAATCACACTCGGTGAGGACGGGCCGTCGCAGCAGTCGATCGAGGACGTCGCGCTGGCCTGTTCGTTGCCCGGCTTCACGGTGGCCGTGCCGGCGGATGAAGTGTCGACCGCGGCGTTGGTGCGGGCCGCGGCCGAGCACTACGGTCCGGTCTACATCCGGGTCGGGCGACCGCGTGCGCCCAAGATCTATGCGGCCGGCGAGCGGTTCTCCTTCGGCCGGGCCAAGACCCTCTCGTACGGGCGCGACGTCACGGTGGTCGCGAACGGCCTGATGGTCGGGGTCGCGTGTGAGGCTGCCGAGCTCGCCGAGCGCCGTGGCATCGACGTGCGGGTGATCGACTGCCATACCGCCAAGCCACTCGATGAGGCGACCATCGAGATCGCCGCCGCCGAGACCGGGGCGATCGTCGTGGCCGAGGAGCATCTGTCGCGGCCGGGACTGGGCAGCCTCGTCGCTCAGGCCGTCACCCATAGGCACCCTGTTCCCATGGAGTTTGTCGGGATGCCGGACGTGTTCGCCGAGTCCGGAACGCCCGAGGAGCTTCTCCGGGTCTACGGTCTCACGGCGGAACACATTCTCGGGGCCATCGATCGCGTCCTCACCCGGAAGGTCACGGGTGCGGCGGTCGTGGCCCACTAGGAGGGCGAGATGGCGCTCACCGACCTCCGACACTACGGCCAGAGCGTCTGGTACGACTACATCAGTCGACACCTGCTGGCCTCTGGCGAGTTGTTGCGGATGATCACGGAAGACGGCCTGGGGGGCGTGACGTCCAATCCCACCATCCTCGAAGCGAGTGTGAACTACGGCAATGCGTACGACGAGGAGATCGCCATCCTCGCCCGGCGCGGGATGTCGGTCCAGGAGATCTACACCCGCATCGTGGTCGCCGATATCGCCGAGGCAGCGGATGTGTTGCACCCGGTCTATGATGCGACGAACGGGGCCGATGGCTACGTCAGCCTCGAGGTGTCCCCGGCCCTCGCGCACGACGCGGATGGCACCGTGGCGGAGGGGATCGCTCTGTGGAAGCTGCTCAACCACGACAACGTGATGATCAAGGTTCCCGGCACGGACGCCGGCTTCGATGCGGCCCGCCGCCTCATCGCCGAGGGCGTGAACGTCAACATCACCACGCTGTTCTCCGTGGCGGACTATGAGGCGGCCGTGCAGGCCTACCTCGATGGGCTGAAGGACCGCACGGCGAAGGGGCTGGACGTCTCGAAGGTTGCGTCCGTAGCCAGCTTCTTCGTGAGCCGTGTGGACACCGCGGTGGACAAGGCCCTGGACCGGATGATCACCGCGGCGCGCGCCGCGGGCGACAAGGGGCGCCTGGAGGCGTTGAAGGGGAAGGCGGCGATCGCCAACACGAAGCTGGTGTACCAGCGCTTCCAGCAGCTCTTCTCGAGCCCCGAGTTCCAGAAGCTCGAGTCGTTGCGCGCGCGTCGGCAGCGGCCGCTGTGGGCGTCAACGGGGACCAAGAATCCCAAATACAGCGACGTGCTCTACATCGAGGAGCTGGTCGGGGCCGACACCGTGAATACGATGCCGCCTGGCGCCCTCAACGCCTTCCGTGACCACGGCAAGGCGCGCCCCACGATCACCAGCGACGTGGACGCTGCGCGCAATGTGTTCAGCGAGCTGGCGAAGGCGGGCGTCGACACGTCGGCGATCCTGAAGCAGCTCAAGGCCGATGCCGTTACCACGTTCGCCGATTCCTTCACCCTGCTCCTGCTCGGCATCGACACCAAACGCAAGGCGGCGCTGCTGCGGGGCCGTTACGAGGTCGCGGGCGCGGGTCTCGGCAAGGCGCTGGATCGATTCAATATCGAGTTCCAGCTGTCCGGCTTCGCCAGAGGCCTCTGGTCCAAGAAGGCCGAGCTCTGGTCGGACGACCCGGACGAGCAGAAGCGCATCGCCAACCGCCTGGGCTGGCTCGAGGTCCCCGAGCTGATGGCCAAGAGTCTGGGCCGCCTCACGCGCTTCGCCGAAGGCGTGCGCAAGGACGGCATCAAGCACGTCGTGCTGCTGGGCATGGGCGGCTCGAGCCTCGCGCCCGAGGTGATGCGCGCCGTGCTCGGCGTCCAGCCCGGGGCGCCGGCCTTCGCCATGCTCGACTCGACCGATCCAGGGGCGATCGATGCGGTGGAGCATTCGCTGGCAATCAGGGAAACCCTCTTTCTCGTCGCGAGCAAGTCGGGGACGACGATCGAGCCCAACACGCTGGCCGCCTATTTCAAGCGGAAGCTGGAGGCCGCGGGAGTCAAGCAACCGGGCCGTCACCTGGTAGCGATCACCGACGAGGGAACGCAGCTGCACGAGCTCGCCCAGCAGGAAGGCTACCGTGACATCTTCGTGAACCCGTCGGACATCGGTGGGCGCTACTCGGCGCTGTCCTTTTTCGGGATGGTGCCGGCTGCGCTCATGGGTCTCGACGTCAGCGGGCTGCTGGCGTGGGGGCGAGGCATGGCGCTCCTGTGCGGCCCGACGAACGCCATCGGGCAGAACCCGGGCGTGGCGCTGGGGATCGTCATGGGTAGCGCGGCCCGGGCAGGACGGGACAAGCTCACGCTCATCACCGGCCCGCGGCTCAGATCGTTCGGCCTCTGGGTCGAGCAGCTCATTGCCGAGTCCACCGGCAAGAAGGGCACAGGCATCGTCCCCATTGCCGGCGAAGCGCTCGGTACGCCGGAGGTCTACGGCAATGACCGGTTGTTCGTACGGCTGCGCCTGCATGGAGGCGATCCCGAGGAGCACGACCGCGACGGCAAGGTCGAGCGGCTTCGAGCGGCCGGCCACCCCATCGTGACCATCCGGCTCGTCGAGCCCCTCGGGATCGGCGCCGAGTTCCTGCGCTGGGAGATCGCGACGGCGACGGCCGGGGCCATTCTCGGGATCAATCCCTTCGACGAGCCGAACGTGCAGCAGGCCAAGGACGCCACCAAGGTGCTCCTCAAGCAGTATCTGGCGGAGCGGAGCCTGGCCGCGCCGGGGCCCCAGTTCACCGTCGACGACGTGAGCCTCACCTTCAACAAGGTCGTTCTCGACAAGATCGGTCAGGAGCACCGGGCTACGGGCCCGGCCCTGCGGGCGTTTGTAGACCTCATCCAGCCCGGTGATTACGTGGGGCTGCTCGCCTATCTGCCCCCCCGGCCGGACGTGGAGAGCCGACTCGAGCGTGTCCGCGGAGCGTTCAGGAGCAGCAAGCGGGTGGCGACCACCCTGGGGTTCGGGCCGCGCTACCTCCATTCCACGGGACAACTCCACAAGGGGGGCATGAACAGCGGTCAGTTCGTCGTGATCACCGCGGACCCCAAGCAGGATCTCACGATTCCCGGCGAGGCGTTCTCGTTCGGCGTGCTCGAACTGGCGCAGGCGCTCGGGGACTTCGCCTCGCTGGAGGCGGCGGGTCGTCGCGCGCTCCGTCTCCATCTTCCCGCCGCCGATCCAGCGGCACTCGACCGAGCCTGCGGCCTCCTCGAGGCCGCGCTCGGGCACAAGTAGGAGGAGACCGATGGAACTGGGGTTTGTCGGACTCGGCAGGATGGGCATGAACATGGTGCGCCGGCTGCAGCGGGACAAGCATCGCGTCGTGACCTACGACCGGTCGCCGGACACCGTGAAGGAGTCGATGCAGGAGGGCGCCGTTGGCGCCACCTCCCTGAAGGACATGGTCGCCAGGCTGACACCGCCCCGGGCGGTGTGGGTCATGGTACCGGCCGGGCCGCCGACCGAAAGTACGGTCAGCGAGCTGGTGGACATCCTGCAGGCCGATGACGTGATCATCGACGGAGGGAACTCCTACTACAAGGACGACGCGCGAAGGGCCGAGGCGCTGAAGGGCAAGGGCCTTCACTACGTCGACGCGGGCACCAGCGGTGGGATCTGGGGGCTGAAGGTGGGCTACTGCCTGATGATCGGCGGCGAGGAGGCGATCTTCCGGCGCCTGGAGCCCATCTTCAAAACGCTGGCTCCCGAGAGCGGTTACGCCTACATGGGCTCGGCCGGCGCGGGCCACTACGTCAAGATGATCCACAACGGCATCGAGTACGGCATGATGCAGGCGTACGCCGAGGGGTTCGAGCTGCTCCACAAAAGCAGCTTCAAGCTGGACCTTCCCAAGATCGCCGACCTGTGGATGCAGGGGAGCGTCGTCCGGTCCTGGCTCCTGGAGCTCGCCGGCTCGGCCCTGCAAGACGATCCCAGGCTCGAGAAGATCAAGGGGCACGTGGACGATTCGGGCGAGGGCCGCTGGACGGTGCTGGACGCGATCGAGAAAGACGTGCCGGCCATGGTGCTGACTTCGTCCCTCTTCACGCGGTTCCGTTCGCGGCAGGAGGAGTCGTTCGCCGACAAGATGCTGGCGGCGCTCCGTAACGCTTTCGGTGGGCACGCCGTCAAGAAGGCGTAGCGAGGGGATACGTCCATGGTCGAGGTGCGCGCGCCGAACCCTCTCACGGCAGGACTCGCGCAGAACCTGATCCCCCAGCCCTGCACGCTGGTGATCTTCGGTGGGGCCGGGGATCTGAGCGCTCGTAAGCTGCTGCCGGCTCTCTATAATTTGTCGGTCGACGGGTTACTGCCGGCCAACTTCGCGACGGTCGGCTTCGCCCGCGAGGAAATGGACGACGCGGCCTTCCGCGCTCACGCCCGAAAGGGCATCGAGCGCTTCTCGCGCCGTCCTCTCGACGAAGCGCACTGGGGGCAGTTTTCGCGATCGCTCTTCTACGTGCCCGGGATCTTCACGGACGCCCAGGCCTATGCTCAGCTCAGGCGGCGGCTGGAAAAGGTCGAGGCGGAGTTTGGGATTCCGGGAAATCGGGTCTTCTACCTCTCGATCCCGCCGAGCTTGATCGCCGCGTGCCTCCAGCAGCTGCGCGCGGGGGGGTTCGTGGCGGACCCGCACGAGGGGCCGATCTCCCGGGTGATCGTGGAGAAACCGGTCGGACGCGATCTGGCGAGCGCGCGTGAGATCAACGCCACGCTGGCCCAGACCTTCGATGAGTCGCAGACCTTCAGGATCGATCACTATCTCGGCAAGGAAACGGTCCAGAACATCCTCGTGCTTCGATTCGGGAACTCGGTGCTCGAGCCGCTGTGGAACGCGAAGTACGTGGATCACGTCCAGCTCACGGTCGCGGAGGAAGAGGGCGTCGGAGTCCGCGCCGGCTACTACGAAGAAGCGGGCGCGCTGCGCGACATGGTGCAGAACCACATTCTCCAGGTCCTGGCCCTCATCGCCATGGAGCCCCCCTGGTCGCTGGATGCCGAGAACGTCCGGGATGCGAAGCTGAACCTGCTGCGGTGCCTGCGGCCGCTGCGGGGGAGCGACGTGGATCGGCAGGTGGTGCGGGCCCAGTACGGTCCCGGTTACCTGCACGGCGAAGAGGTGCCGGGCTATCGGCGTGAGGACGGGGTGCGCCGGGATTCGACGACCGAGACGTACGTCGCCCTGAAGCTCTTCATCGACAACTGGCGCTGGGCGGGGGTGCCCTTCTACGTTCGAACGGGCAAGCGCCTGCCCAAGCGCGTCACCGAGGCGGCGATCCAGTTCAAGCCGGTGCCCGAGATCCTGTTCAACACCAGCCGGGATGCCCCGCTCGACCCGAACGTCCTGGCGCTCCGCATTCAGCCGGACGAAGGCTTCTCGATGCGCCTGTCGTCCAAGCTGCCCGGCCCCAAGGTACGGATCTACCCCGTCAAGATGGACTTCCGATACGGGGCCACCTTCGGGGACTCCTCGCTGGAGGCGTACGAGCGTCTGCTGCTCGACGTCATGGCCGGGGACGCGACCCTGTTCATGCGTCGGGACGCCGTGGAGGCGGCGTGGGCGTGGGTGACCGGCATGCTCGAGGCCTGGGAAGCGAGTCGCTCGCGCTATCTGCCCGAGTACCCGGCGGGCAACTGGGGCCCGGTCGAGGCCGATCGACTCATCGAGGCCGACGGCCGCACGTGGAGGACCCTCTGACGTCGGCGGCCGTGGTGGCGCGCGGGCCGGAGGCAGTGGGCCTCCGGGCGGTCGAGCAGGAGTTGGGGCGGCCGTGGTCATCGCCCGACGCCCTGGCCGGGGCGCCGAGCGCGCGGGCCCTGATGGGCAATCTCGTGATCGTTTGCCGGCGCGAGGAGGAGAAGGCGGACGTCGAGGAAGAGCTCGCGACGATCGTCTCGCAGTATCCGTCGCGCGTCCTCCTGCTCGTCGCCGATGCGGGGAGCCAGTCGGCAGAGATCGACGCCTCGGTCACGGTTTACCGCCGGGCGGGAGAAGCGTCCCAGCCAGCCTGCGGCGAGTGCGTGACCATCCGCGCGGGCAGCCACGCCATCGCGCGCCTGCCCTCCGCGGTTCGCGCGCTGCTGCTCGGCGACTTGCCGACGACGCTCTGGTGGGTCACGCCCGAGGCGCCGCCGCTGGCGGGCGAGCTGTTCGTCCAGCTCGCCGAGCTGGCCGGCCAGGTGATCTACGACAGTTTTGCCTGGACCGATCCGCTCAGGCAACTGGTCGTTGTCGCGAACTGGGTGGGCGGCGGCCGCCAGCCGGTGACCTCGGATCTCGCGTGGCGGCGCCCAAAGCTCTGGCATCGCATCATCGCCCAGTCGCTCGACCCCGGGCTAGCGCCGGGCGCTTTCGAGGCGATCAGCGCGGTGGCTGTCGAGCACGGCCCGCACGCGCTCACGCAGGCCTGGCTCCTCGCGGGATGGCTGGGGTTCCGCCTCGGATGGGTCCCGCGGGGCGGGAAGGTGCTGCCGGGCCCCGAGGTCTCGTGGGCATTCCAGTCGGCGCAGGGCGCGCCCCGCGTGGAGATCAGGCGCCTCGCCACGGGTGCCACCGATGTCCAGTCCGTCCGGGTCGTGACCAAGGTGAACGGGCGGCCGGTCACATTCCGGTTCACGCGAGAGGGACCGGGCCAGGTCACCGTGTTCGCCGAGGGGCTTGCCGATCGAACCCTGGGGCTGGCCGGCCCCGTGCAGAGCCGCGCCGCGCTCGTGGCGCGCCAACTCCCCGATCTCGCACGCGACCGACTCTTCGAGTCAAGCCTCGCGCTCGCGCGGACGATGGCCGAGACTGTTCTGTGACACCGCCATGAGTGCGGTTCGGATCCTGCCCGACGCCGAGACGTTGAGCCGCGCGGCGGCGCGGGAGTTCGTGGAGCTCAGTCAGCGGGCCGTCGTGGCCCGTGGACGCTTCGGCGTGGCGCTCGCGGGAGGCGTCACGCCGCGCCGCATCTACGAGCTGCTCGCCGAGCCCGAGCATCACGATCAGGTGGACTGGGCCCGCGTCGAGGTCTTCTGGGGTGACGAACGTCCCGTGCCGCCCGAGCACCCGGACTCGAACTACGGGATGGCCGCCGCGGCCTTGCTCACGAAGGTCGACCTGCGGCCGGAGCAGATTCATCGGATTCAGGCCGAGCGGCCGAACCGCCAGGCGGCGGCGTGCGACTACCAGGTCGAGATTGGCCGGGTCCTCGGGGTGAGCCCGGACGGGTCCCCCCCGGTATTCGACCTGATCCTGCTCGGGCTGGGAGCCGACGGCCACACCGCGTCGCTGTTCCCGAACACCGAGGCCCTGCGCGAGCGGCACCGCCACGTGGTGGCAAACCTCGTCCCGAAGCTCGGATCCGAGCGGATCACGCTCACCTTCCCGGTCATCAACCAGGCCAGCGATATCCTGGTCGTCGTGACGGGCGCCGAGAAGGCAGGGACCCTCCGGGCGGTGCTGGAAGGGCCGCGTGACGTCGAACGACTGCCCTCACAATCCCTCAACCCGGTGGCGGGGCGGCTCACGTGGCTGGTCGACCGAGCGGCAGCGAGCGAGCTGACCCCCTCAGGTGGCGCATGAACGAGATCAGCGCGCGCTTCGAACAGCACCTGCGAACAGACGCCGGAATCGGCGACCTGGCCCTCGTGTTGAACCAGATCGCCGTAGCCGGCAAGCTCCTCGCCCGGGAGTTGTCGCGGGCCAGCCTGATGGGCCGCCTCGGCACGACCGGTGAGGTGAACGTGCAGGGGGAGGTGGTCAAGAAGCTCGACGTCTGGGGCAACGACGTGATGGTCGGGGCGCTCAAGGCCAGCGGGGTCGTCTGCACGATGGTCTCCGAGGAAATGGACGAGCCGCTGCACGTCGCCGATCGCTGCGCCGCAGGCAAGTACGTGGTGTGCTTCGACCCGGTCGACGGGTCCTCCAACCTGGACATCAACGGCATCGTGGGCACGATCTTCTCCATCCGCCGCCAGCATGGACACGGAGGCGATCACGTCGCGCCGGACGCGATGCAGCCGGGGACGGCCCAGGTCGCGGCCGGCTACGTCATGTACGGGCCGAGCACGATGCTGGTCTACACGGCGGGGGCCGGTGTTCATGCCTTCACGCTCGATCCGACGATCGGCGAGTTCGTGCAGTCGTACCGAAAAATTCAGATTCCAAATCGCGGGCGCATTTACAGCGTGAACGAGGCGCACGCGCCGGCCTGGCAGCCGGGCATTCTCCGGTACATCGACTACCTGCGAGCCCGGGATCCGGCCACGGGACGCCCCTACACCGGGCGCTATGTGGGCTCGATGGTCGCCGACGTGCACCGCACGCTGCTCGAGGGGGGCATCTTCCTCTACCCCGCGGAGGTCGGCGCCGACGGAAAGGCAACCGGGAAGCTGAGACTCCAGTACGAAGCCGCGCCGATGGCGTTTGTCATCGAGCAGGCCGGTGGTAAGGCGAGCACAGGACGCGAGCGAATCCAGGACATCCGCCCCGGCTCCGTGCACCAGCGGATTCCGCTGGCCATCGGCAGCGCGGAGGACGTGGCCGTTGCAGAGGAGTTCGTGGCGGGTCGTCGCTGACACGGGGGCTGCTCATGAGCGATCGGGTCAAAGAGATCATCAGCTGGTACGGCGCCGACAATCCCGGCACTCTCACGAATCTCGCCTGTTTGATGAATCACGGCCGGCTGGCCGGCACGGGCCGGATGGTCATCCTGCCCGTGGACCAGGGCTTCGAGCACGGGCCAGCCCGGAGCTTCGCGCCGAATCCGCCGGCCTACGACCCGCGGTACCACTTCGAACTGGCGATCGAGTCCGGATGCAACGCGTATGCGGCGCCCCTGGGCTTCCTCGAGGCCGGGGCGCGCGAGTTCGCCGGGGAGGTGCCGCTGATTCTCAAGCTCAACGATCACGACGTCCTACTCGAGGAGCCGGATCCGACTCAGGCTCTGACCGGCAGTGTGGGCGACGCGCTGCGCCTCGGCTGCGTCGGCGTCGGGTTCACGATTTACCCGGGGTCGATTCATCGGCTCGAGATGTACAGCCAGATCCGGGCGCTCGCCGAGGAGGCCAAGCGCTACGGTCTCGTCGTGGTGATCTGGTCCTACCCGCGCGGCTCAGGGCTCTCGAAGGCGGGTGAGACGGCGATCGACGTCACCGCGTACGCGGCGCACATCGCGGCGCAGCTCGGTGCCCACATCATCAAGGTGAAGCTACCGACGGCCCACACTGAGCAGGAGGCCGCCAAGAAGGTGTACGAGAAGGAACGAGTCCCGGTGGGCACACTGGCCGAGCGCGTGCGTCATGTCGTCCAGTCCACCTTCAACGGGCGTCGGGTGGTGATCTTCTCGGGCGGGCCGACGCAGGAGCGCGACGAGGTGGTCTTCGAGGAGGCCCGAGCGATCCGCGACGGTGGGGGCTTCGGCTCGATCATCGGTCGGAACTCGTTTCAGCGCAAGAAGCCGGAAGCCCTGGCGTTCCTGAGGACGATCATGGAGATCTACGCGAAGTGACGACGATCCTGGCCGGAGACGTCGGCGGCACGAAGACGGTGGTGGCGCTCTTCGAAGAGGCGGAGGGCGCGCTCCGGCTGGTGCGCGACATGACGCTGCCGAGCCGCGAGTTCCCCGGTCTGGAACCGATCATTCGCCACTTCCTCGAGGCCGGCCCTACGCCGACGGTCGACGCAGCTTGTTTCGGCGTGGCCGGTGCGGTCATCGACGGACGATGCGAGGCGACGAACCTGCCCTGGGCGCTCGAGGAAAAGAGCCTGCTGGACACCATCCCGACGCCCCGGGCGATGCTCCTCAACGACCTCGAGGCTGCTGCCTGGGGGGTGATGGAGCTGCCCCCCAGGGACCTGCTGACACTGCAGGTCGGCGCCCCCCGGACGGGGAACATGGCGCTCATCGCCGCTGGCACGGGGCTCGGGGAAGCCCTGATCGTTTGCGACGGCATGCGTCGGATCGTGGTCGCGTCAGAGGGCGGTCACGCCGACTTCGCCCCCCGTACCGAGCGCCAGAGCGAGCTGCTTGCCTACCTCCGTGGCGAGTTCGGTCATGTCAGCTACGAGCGCCTGCTCTCCGGGCCCGGGCTGTTCAACATCTACCGCTTTCTGCGCGAGAGGAGCGGCGCGGCCGAGCCGCGGTGGCTCACTGAGCGCATGGACCGCCTGGGCAGTAGCGCCGCCATCTCGGAGGTCGCGCTCGCCGGCGAGCATCCACTTTGCGTCGAGGCGCTCGACCTGTTCGCCTCGATCTACGGTGCCGAGGCCGGGAACCTGGCTCTCAGGGCGCTCGCCGTGGGCGGCGTCTACGTCGGCGGGGGGATCGCGCCCAAGATCCGGACGAAGCTCGCCGGCGGCAGCTTCATCGCGGCATTCCGCGACAAGGGCCGCTTCGCTGGTCTGATGGAGTCGATCCCGGTGCGTCTGGCGCTCGATCCGCGAGCCCCGCTGCTCGGGGCGGCCCGCGTCGCCAGCGACGCGCACCTCGCGCGATAGCGCCCGGCCGATCGTCCCCTGTTCGCCCCAGGCCCGCGACCGGGATCAGCCCTTGACGCTCCGCGGAGCCTCCTTTTCTCGCGGGCGCCGACGCGCCGGGCCCGAGTTCCGGCGGAGGCGACCTCCGCCGCGCTTGACAATGATCGTTGGCGTCTCTAGTAATCGACCTCCGGAGGCACTCATGACGCATCAGCAACTGAACGGCCGCAACGGCGCTCGTCATCGGCATGAGGTTGAGCGCCCGGAAGGGATGCTCCCCGATGGCCGCCCGTTCTGAAGAGGAAAAGCGCCTCGCCGAGGCGCGCGCGCGGACAGCGCACTGGAAGCGGTGGGGCCCCTACCTGGCGGAGCGTCAGTGGGGAACGGTCCGCGAAGATTACTCCCCGCACGGCACCGCGTGGGACTACTTCCCGCACGACCACGCGCGGCGGCGGGCGTATCGCTGGGGCGAGGACGGCCTGCTCGGGATCTCCGACAATCACCAGTACCTGTGCTTCGCGCTAGCCCTCTGGAACGAGAAGGACCCTTTTCTCAAAGAGCGGCTATTCGGACTGTCGGCCCCCCAGGGCAACCACGGCGAGGACGTCAAGGAGTACTATTTCTACCTCGACTCGACGCCGACCCACTCCTACATGCGCGCGCTCTACAAATATCCCCAGGCCGAGTTCCCGTATGCCTGGCTCGTGGAAGAGAACGCGCGGCGAGGCCGCGAGGACCCGGAGTTCGAGCTGCTCGATACCGGGATCTTCGACGACGACCGCTATTTCGACGTGTTCGCCGAGTATGCGAAGGCCGCGCCCAACGACGTGCTGGTCCGCCTGACCGTGGTCAATCGCGGGCCGGAGACGGCCCCGCTCCACCTCCTGCCGACGCTTTGGTTCCGGAACACGTGGGCGTGGGACCGCGACGCCGAGCGACCGAGCCTCGGCTTCGGCGGCACGGTAGGCGGCGCCGGGCACCTGCGCGCCGAACACCCCGCCCTCACCGGGCTCTACCGCCTCTTCTACGAGGGCAACCCCGAACTGCTCTTCACCGAGAACGAGACGAACTTCCGGCGGCTGTACGGCACCGAGAATGCCCAGCGCTTCGTGAAGGACGCCTGCCACGACGCCGTCATTCACCGCCGGGCGTCAGCCGTCAACCCTGTGCCGGAGGGCACCAAGGCCGCGCTTCATTATTCGTTTCGCATCCCGCCCGGTCAGGCCGTCGTCGTGCGCCTCCGGCTCACCGACCGCTATCCGGAGGGTAACCCGTTCGGCGCCCTCTTCGACGCGGTGTACGCGCAGCGCCAAGAGGAGGCGGATGCCTTCTACGCCTCGGTCATCCCCCAGAAGCTCAGCGCTGACGCGCGAAGCGTCATGCGTCAGGCTCTGGCGGGGATGCTGTGGTCCAAGCAATGGTATCACTACGACGTGCGCCGTTGGTTGGACGGCGACCCCACACAGCCGCCGCCGTCCCCGGACCGCAAGCGGGCCCGTAACCGCGATTGGGCCCACCTCTACAACGACGATGTCATCTCGATGCCCGACAAGTGGGAGTACCCGTGGTATGCGGCCTGGGACCTCGCATTTCACACCGTGGCGCTCGCGCTGGTGGACCCGGATTTCGCCAAGGAGCAGCTCGTCCTGTTCCTGCGCGAGTGGTACATGCATCCGAACGGCCAGATCCCGGCCTACGAGTGGGCGTTCTCCGACGTCAACCCGCCCGTGCACGCCTGGGCCGCCTGGCGCATCTATAAGATCGAGCGGCGAATCCGCGGCCGCGCCGACCCTGAGTTCCTCGAACGCGTCTTCCACAAACTGCTCCTGAACTTCACCTGGTGGATCAACCGCAAGGACCCGGAAGGGAAGAACGTCTTCCAGGGCGGGTTCCTCGGGCTCGACAACATCGGCGTCTTCGACCGGAGCGCGCCGCTGCCTACCGGCGGAACGATCGAGCAGTCCGACGGCACGGCCTGGGTCGGCATGTACTGCCTCAACATGCTCGCCATGGCCCTCGAGCTGGCGCGCGACAACCCCGCCTACGAGGACGTCGCGTCGAAGTTCTTCGAACACTTCGTCTACATCGCGTACGCCATGAACAACATCGCCGGGGAGGGGATCCAGCTCTGGGACCGAGAGGACGGGTTCTTCTACGACGTGCTCCACTTTCCCGACGGCTTCGTCTGCCCGCTGAAGATCCGCTCGATGGTAGGGCTGATCCCCCTCCTCGCCGTCGAGACCCTCGAGCCCGAGATCATGACGGCGTTGCCGCGCTTCTCACGCCGGATGATGTGGTTCCTCAAGAACCGGCCGGATCTGCAACACCACGTCGTCCGGCAGGACACGCCCGACGGGACCACCCGCCGGCTGCTCGCGCTCGTCACCGACGTGCGGCTCGCGAGCGCGCTGCAGTACATGCTGGACGAACGGGAGTTCCTCGCCCCCCACGGGATCCGGTCGCTCTCCGAGTACCACCGCGATCACCCCTACGTCTTCCGCGTGCACGACCAGGAGTATCGGGTCCAGTACGACCCGGCGGAATCGACGACCTCGTGCTTCGGTGGCAACTCGAACTGGCGCGGCCCGATCTGGTTCCCGGTGAACTTCTTGTTGATCGAGGCGCTCCAGAAATTCGACCACTTCTATGGCCACCGCTTCAAGGTCGAGTTCCCGACGGGGTCTGGCCGACTGCTCACGCTCTGGGAAGTCGCCGCCGAGATCTCCCGGCGGCTGACCCACCTCTTCCTGCTCGGGCCGGATGGCCGCCGGCCCGTCCACGGCAGCGCGGAGAAGTTTCAGAGGGATCCGCACTGGCGCGACCTCGTTCTCTTTTACGAGTACTTCCGGGGCGACAGCGGTGCCGGGCTCGGCGCCAGCCATCAGACGGGCTGGACCGGCCTCGTGGCCAAGCTCCTCCAGCAGAGCGGCGAGTAGCGTTGCCGGGCCGCGACGATGGCGATCACCACGAACACGCGCTCAGCGGCGTCCCGGCCGCGGTGGCCTGGGGACACCAGCCGCCGAGTCCTGGCGCGTCGATGCCTGCTCTGGCGGGCGAGGGGGCCCGTGACCGAGCCCTGTAGGAGAGGCGGACTATGGCGTATCAGCCCATCGAGAACTACGGCATCATCGGGGACCTCCACACGGTGGCCCTGGTCGGCGTGGACGGATCCATCGACTGGCTCTGTCTCCCGCGGTTCGACTCGCCAAGCGTGTTCGCCGCCATCCTTGACGACACGAAAGGTGGACATTTTCGGATCGCGCCCGTGTACGGGGACGTGAGGCGGAAGCAGCTTTACTGGCCGGACACCAACGTTCTGATCACGCGCTTCCTCTCGCCCAACGGGGTGGCGGAGCTCACCGACTACATGCCGGTGGGGCGGGGGCCCGACGGAGACGGCCACCACCGAGTGGTGCGCCGTGTCACGGCTGTCCGGGGGAGCATCCCCTTCCGGATCGAGTGCTATCCGGCCTTCAACTACGCCCGCGATCCGCACGACACCTACGTGAGCACAGGGGGGGCGGTGTTCCGCTCGGCAGGTCTCAGTCTCGGCCTCGCCACACCGATCCCGCTCAAGGCCGACGACCGTGGCGTGGCCGCGGAGTTCACCCTCCACGACAACGAGAGCGCCACCTTCGTCCTCCAGCAAGTCCCGGCCGGGGTCGGCTGCGGGGTCAGCCTCTCCGAGACGGAGTCGGAGATGCTGTTCGAAGCGACGGTCGAGTACTGGCGACGGTGGATTGCCAAGTGTACCTATACCGGGCGCTGGCGGGAGATCGTTCGCCGCTCGGCGCTGGCGCTCAAGCTCCTCACGTACGAGCCCACCGGCGCGATCGTGGCGGCGCCGACGTGCAGCCTTCCCGAGTGCCTGGGCGGCGAGCGGAACTGGGACTATCGGTACACCTGGATCCGCGACGCGGCGTTCACCGTCTACGGGCTCCTCAGGCTCGGCTTCACCGAGGAGGCGGCTCGCTTCATGGGATGGATCGAGGCCCGCTGCCACGAACTGAATCCAGACGGATCGCTCCAGATCATGTACGGGATCGACGGGCGCCACACCCTCACCGAGGAAAGCCTCGATCACCTGGATGGCTACCGGGGCTCTCGTCCCGTGCGCATCGGCAATGGCGCGTACAGCCAACTCCAGCTGGATATCTATGGGGAGCTGATGGACTCCGTCTACCTCTACAACAAGCACGGCAGCCCGATCTCCTACGACTTCTGGGTTCATCTCCGCCGGCTCACCAACTGGGTCTGCGACAACTGGCAGCGCCAGGACGATGGGGTCTGGGAGTCCCGTGGTGGCCGGCAGCACTTCGTCTACTCCAAGCTCATGTGCTGGGTCGCGGTGGATCGCGCCTTGCGTCTCGCCGACAAGCGCTCGTTCCCGGCCGACCGCGAGCGGTGGTCGAAGACCCGCGACCAGATTTACGAGGAGATCATGACCGAGGGGTGGAGCCCGGGCCGACAGGCCTTCGTCCAGCATTACGGCAGCGCCAGCCTGGACGCCGCGAATCTCATCATGCCCCTCGTGTTCTTTCTGTCGCCGACCGATGGCCGCATGCTGAGGACCCTGGAGGCCATTCTCGCGCCCCCCGAGCGCGGGGGGCTCGTCTCCAACAGCCTCGTCTACCGCTACAACGTGAACGAGACGCCCGATGGGCTCACTGGCGAGGAAGGGACCTTCAACATCTGCACGTTCTGGTTAGTCGAGGCCATGACGCGGGCAGGGCGGAATGACCGCGCGCTGCTCGAGCGGGCACGCCTCATGTTCGAGCAAATGCTCGGCTACGCCAGTCACCTGGGCCTGTACGCCGAGGAAACGGGCCCGACCGGCGAGGGGCTGGGGAACTTCCCCCAGGCCTTCACACACCTGGCGGTGATCAGCGCGGCCTACAACCTGGACCGGGCGCTCGGCGCCCGCGGGTAGCGCGATCGATCAACGACAACTGGCCACGGCTCTGCTGGCCACCGTTCTCGTCGCGCCAGCGTGCCGGGCGCCGGCCCAGATCTTCGCGGAGCGCGCGCTCGTGTCTAGGATGCGCGCGGAGATCGTCCCTGGCGCGCCCTTCGACCATGTGGTGTTCTGGCCGCCTGGCCCGGCCTCGCGAACCCTGCACGTTTACATCGACGGCGATGGCACCCCGTGGGTCCAGGGCCGCCCCGCCCACGACCCGACGCCCCGCAATCCGCTCATGCTGCGCCTGATGAACCTCGATCCGAACCCGCGTGTCTACCTCGGCCGGCCGTGTTATCACGGGCTCGCCACAAGACCGCCCTGCTCGGCCGCAATGTGGACCCGAGAGCGCTACTCGGAGCGGGTGGTCGTGAGCATGGCCGCCGCGCTCCGCCAGGTGATCGGCAAGCGAGGGGTCACCCGGGTCGCCTGGTTCGGCTACAGCGGGGGAGGGACTCTGGTCCTGCTGCTGGCTCCGCGATTCGCCGAGACGGCCGCCGTCGTCACCGTAGCGGGCAACCTCGACATCGACGCGTGGGCGGACCTGCACGGCTACTCTCGCCTCGTCGGATCGCTGAACCCCGCCACGCACTCCTGGGCCTTCAGCCAGGTGTACGAGCGCCATTACGTCGGCGGTGTCGATCGGATCGTGCCGAGGACCATCGTCGACCGAGCCGGGGTCCGGCCGGAGACGGTGACGGTGATCCCGACCTATGACCACGTCTGCTGCTGGGAGACGATCTGGCCGGCTGTCGTGTCGCAGGTCACGCAGGCGCTGGGGCCGGAACGCTGACCCAGCAGCTCAGGGGGCTTGCTTCTCGTCGATACGGTTCGAAGCCCGAACGAAGAAGAAGTCCCCCGACTCGTGACCCGCGAACTTGATCGGCGCGTACTCGGGAACCTGTTGAACGTCCACCCCGTGTGCGACCGAGGTGACCCTCAGCCGTAGCAGCTGGAACAGTTCCTGGCCCGACAGCACGCCCACGTTGCTCCGGAGCAGCTCGAGGAAGATCTGGGCGAAGGCCGAGTGCGGACCGCCGGCGCTGTCGATGACGGGCTCCACGCCGCCGGAGGTCATCACCATTCGCGAGCGCTTTTCCGCCATGAGCTGCAGCAGCTTGGCGAACTTCTCGTTGCTGATCCCTGGTTCCAGCTGGCCCAGGACCGACCGCGTGAGAGTGCCGGCGTAGCAGGAGTCGGCGACCACCAGCAGCTGCCGAACCGCCATCGCGTTCAGGATGTCGGTGATCGCGATGTTGGAGATCCAGTTCGCCGAGCTGTTGGGCTCGGCGTCGACCGGGAGCCAGTGCCCACGCTGGTTGCGCTGGTCCAGCTCGCCGTGTCCGGCGTAATAGATCAAGAAATTGTCCTTGTCCGTGAGCCGCTCGCGGATCTGGTTGAGGGTGGACAGGGTCTGGTAGCGGTCCGCGTTGAGCAGGAGCGTGACCTCGAAGCCGTACTGACTCTCGAGGACGCGCGCCACCTCGCGGGCGTCGTTGACCGCCGTCTTCAGCTTCCGCAGGTGCCGGTACTCGTTGTTCCCGATGACCAGCGCCCGGTAGTTGCCGACGGCGATCTTGGGCGGCCGGGGCCGGCCGATCCGGTCGCGTCTTCCGTCGGGGGCGGGGGAGGTGGCCCTGTTCGCCACGACAAACTCGAGCACGGCCTTCAGGCCCGCCCGGTCGACGGCGACGATCCGGACGCGCTCGGAGGGCTGCCGGACGGCGACATCACTCCTGAAGAGGTTGCCGCCCTTGAGCGCCTCCTCCCGGCCGTTGACGGTGACCGACAGCAGACCGTCAGCGCTGGTGACGCGGCCGACGACGGTGATCCGCTCGCCGGCCACCGGCACCCGGGCCTCGGGGAGCGTGGCCGTCGCGCTCCGGGTGAGCACCAGCTCCGGCTCGATCAGCTCGATCTGGGGCGGCGTCCCGGCCGTCCGCCTTCGCAGACGCTCGAGCTCGGAGCGCCGGGCGGCCGATTCCGATTCCAGTCGCGCCAGCGTCGCCCGCAGCTCCCCCAGCTCGCGGTCTTTGCCGACGAGCCGCGCCTCGCCCTCGGCGACCAACCGCTCGAGGTCGCGAAGCTCCGCCGTGGCCGCCTTCCCCTTGGCTCGCGAGGCCTCGAGCTCCTTGCGCATCCGCGCGACGTCCGTGCGCTCCCGTTCAGCCTCGCTCCCCCGCTGCTCGAGCTGCTGGCGCAGGGCCTTCACGTCAGAGAGCGTGCGGTTCAGTTCGTCCTGCTTGGTCTGCAGGTCACGCTTCAGCCCCGCGACCTGTTCCCGGAGCTGTTGCACCTCGGCCGCCGCCCCGCTGGTGGGGGCGGTGATCTGGAAGTCGACATCCGGCAAGCCTGCGGCGCGGCGATACCACTGCAGGGCCTGGGAGGGATCCTTGGGAACGCCGAGCCCCCGTTCGTACAGGTTGCCGAGGTTGATGGCGGCGCGCGAGTGGCCCTGCGCGGCGGCACGCCGGTACCACTCCGCGGCCGCCCCGTAATCGGGCGGCACGCCGAGGCCTTTCTCGAAGATCTCGCCGACGTACGTTTGGGCATCCGCGTCGCCCTGTTGCGCGGGCGCGAGCCAGACCTTCAACGCGGTCGCGTAGTTGGCCCGGTCGAACGCGACGTACTCGCCGCCGCGGATCTCGCAGTCCCGGGCCGATGTCTTGACCGGCCGGCGGGGGGCGAGGAAGGTCAAGCGACTCCCGAGGCGTCGGACCTGCCCCGGGAGCAGGCAGTCGATGATGAGGAATTCGTCGACCTTGGCTGTTCCGGTCTGCTTGGCGACGGCCTCGTCCACGCCTCGCGGGGCTCCCGGAAGACCGGTGCCGACCAGCGCGAGCACCAAGGCCAACGCCGTCACCGCCCGGCCCCCTCGCCATCGTGGGGATCGCTCTCTCAAACCGCGTGCCGTCCGCTCATGCATGACATAACCCCAACAACGCCCGCGTATGACTAGAACTCCATCCGGACCCCGCCGGTGAAGGCGTGGTGAGTCACATCCCGTAATCCTAGCACTGTCTCATAATTCACGAACGCCGACACGCCTCGGCTGAACACGGCTGACGCGCCGGCGGCCACCGCGACGTAGTCGCGGTCGGGATCATCGGTGGGGATCGCAAAGAACGTGTTGAAGGGGTCGTTCGCATACTTCGCCGTGATCGTCGTGCCGTTGTTCTCGAATTCGTGCCGCCATTCCGACCGTATCTGGGGGACGAGGACCCCGAAGGGGACACTGAAGGCCATCGACGCCTGCGCCCCCACGGCGGTCACCAGCGACTCCACGTCCTGCTCGCCCACGTCGAGGTCGAGCCCTTCCGCGCCGCGCTCGCGATAGCGATCGACCTGGAGGTTGAGATACTCGGCCCGCACCAGGGGGGTGATGGTCACCCGGCCGACCGGGATCTCGTAGCCGACGCCCAGGTTGACCGTGTACTGGTCGCCGTCCGTCTCCCCTCGGGCGGTGCGGTCGAACGTCGCGTACACGATCCGCCGGGTCGTGTCGTAGTCGATGAACTCGTAGCTGCCGTGGGCGTCGACGAAAAACCTGCCGAGGTAGTAGGTCCCGTACAGCGAAGCCCCGTAGGCCTGGCTGTCGACTTCGCCCAAGCCGAGATCGATGTCGACATCGGTCTGCGAGTAGTGGAAGGCGAGGCCGAGGACCAGGCTGTCAGTGACGCGGTAATCGGCGCCCGCCGTGAACCCGAACCGGTCGAAGTCGAATCCTTCTTCGCGGGAGGTGCGGTCCCTGTCGCCGAAATCGTATTCCCCGTTCAGGAAGATGCCGAGGCGCCCGAAGGGGCCGCGGTCGGCGCTGGCCCCGCCACCGCTCTCGGTCAAGCCGAGCAGGCGCCCTGCGGAGACCATAGCCTGGTCGACGCCGATCTTCAGGCCGCTGAGGCTGAGGCCACTGGCCCCCGCCCGCACCGCGCGCAGGCGGGCCCCGATCGCCCGGGCTGGAGTCGTCCCCGTCTCGACCGACAGCGTCCCCAGGGTGCTCGCCTCCTCGGGCGCGACCGCCCCCAGGGCATCGGCCAGCTCGGCATTCGAGAGGCCGAGGGAAAGGTTGGTCGGCATATCCCCCTGGAGCTCGTTCGCGGTCTGGCGCATCTCGCTGCAGCGGTCCAGAAGGTCGATCTGGACCGGGTTCAGCGTGGACCTCGCCGCGGCGAGCCTCGGACAGACGATGTCGATGGCGGCCGCCATGGCGAACTGAAACGGCGTCAACCCGGGCACCAGCCGCAGCTCGCCCCCCTCACCGAGGGCGGGCCAGCTTACCACGACGATCCACGCGGTCAGCAGGATCGCTGCGCGACGGGTTCTCACGAAGGGTCGCCCTCGCCCCAGCATCGTCCGGTCTCCTCGCCGATGATCGTGAGCACCATCTACTGTTCCGCGTCCCTGAAAGCTCAGGAAATCTACTATGAAGCCTGCCCCACCGCAACAGTGGTCTTCCTGCCGGCGCCGTCGCCTGAACGCCCTTTTAGTCGCCTGAACGCCCTTTTAATTGTCGGCGTTTCGTCGCAGAATAGGCCTTGTGCGCGGCACGCGGTTCTGGCCCCTCTCCCTCATGCTCGGCACGATGCTGACCGTGCTGGTTGCCGTCGCCCCGGCCCAGCTCCGGCAGGCGGCGGGCTTCGTTCTCGAGGTCTCCGGGCCCAGCACGCCCGCCCTCATTCCGTACACCGAGATCGCGGACCAGACCACGATCCGCCTCGGCCCCCGGAGCCGCCTCGTGTTCGTTCATTACCGCACCTGCCGCACGGTGACGCTCGTGGGGGGCCAGCTGACCGCCGGTGTCGAGGGGTATCGTGTCTCCGGTGGCACGCAATCCAAGAAGGACACGCCGTGCCCTCGCGCCATCAAGCTCGTGGCCGCGGGCGAGACCGCCGGCGTCCTGCTCCGAAGCGGGGCCGAGGTGCGGCTGCCGGTGGAGCCCGCGTTCGTCGTCGTCGGCCCGCGAGCCGGCGATGTCGCGTCGGTCCGGATCACGCGCGGCGACGAGACGTTGGTCGAGGCTGCGCTCGAGAACCGGCGCTTCCGCTGGCCGAGCGGCAGCCGCGCGCTCCGCCCCGGCACGCAGTACGACCTCGTGTTCACCTTCAAGGAGCAGGGGACCAAGCCGCGCACGCTCGCGTTCCTGACCGATCCAGGCGGTACGGTCGTCGAGCCGCGACTCACGCTGATCACCGTGGAGTAGGGCCCCGGCAGGCCTGCCTGGATGTCCGCGAGGCGCCGGTATCGGGAGCTCGCCACGCTCGCGTACGCGCTCGCGGCGCTCGTCCTGCCCCTGCTGGCCGATGGCCCGACCGCACCCGACGGTCCCCTCCTCGACGTCCTGGTGGCGGCGCGGGCCGCCCTGGCCGGGCCGGCGGCGAGCCTGGACGAGCCGTCGTCGGTCGCCGTCATCGCGCTCGACGAGGGAAGCCTCTTTCGCTCGGAGCTCAGCGCCTACCCCAGGGTGTTGCTCGCCCCGGTCTGGGCTCCGATCCTGGACGGCCTTGCCGCTGCCGACGTACGGGCGGTGGGCTTCGACATCATCCTCGCCTGGAGCGCCAGCGTGCTGGCGCCCCAGTTCGATCGCCCCTTGCTCGAGGCCCTGGCGCGCCACGGGGAGCACGTCGTGCTGGCGCGCTCGGCGGCGACGCTTCCGGCGCGCCCGTACCTGGCGGCGCTGCGCTTCGACGAACGCGCCCTTGGCGTGGTCGACCTCGTCGCTGATCCCGACGGGAGTTACCGCCGCGTGCCCTCGAGCCACCCGACGGAAGCGGGTGAATCCCACCCGAGCTTCGTGGCGGCGCTGCTCCGTCGGTCCGGGGCCACGATGCCGGCTTCCCTCGTGCTCGCCCCGCGCCGCCACCCCGAAGGGGTCCCCACCTACGCGCTGGCGGACGTCTACCGTTGTGCGCGCGAGGCGCCCGAGGCACTGGTCCAGGCGTTCCGGGGCAAAGTCGTCCTAGCCGGGACCGTGCTCCCCGAGGAGGACCGCAAGATGTCCACCGGCCGCTTCCTCAAGCCGCCGACAGCGCCGGGGCCCCTGCTCCATCCCTGTGGACTGCGCCGCCTCCCGGCCTCGGCACCGCACAGCGCGTCCGTTCCGGGCGTCTCTCTGCACGCTGCGGCAGTGGCCGCCGTGCTTGAAGGCCGTGTCACCGCCACGGCGGGGCCTCTGGTGGTTGCGGCCGCCGCAGCCCTCGCCGCGGCGGGTGGCGCCGTAGCCGGGCTCCTGCTCTCTCCGTGGATCGCTGCCCTCGCGGTCGTCGTGGGCGCGCTCGCCATCATGGCGTCCGCCATCGCCGCGCTGGCGCGTGACCTGTGGATCCCGGTGGCAGTGCCTCTCCTGGTCCTGGTCGGCGCCCCACCGCTCGCGTACGTCGTCAGGTACTTCGTGGAGGAACGCGCCCGCCTGCGACTCCAGCGTGCGTTCGGCCACTACGTGAGCCCGACGCTGGTCGCGCGCCTGGCGCAGGACCCTTCGGCGCTCCGACTCGGCGGGGAGCGTCGCGAGGTCACTGTGATGTTCGCTGACCTCTCGGGCTTCACGGCCCTGTCGGGCAAGGTCGAGCCGGAGGTGCTGGTGCGGCTCACCAACGAGTACCTCGGCTACATCGCCGACGCGGTCGAGGCGACCGGCGGATACGTGGACAAGTTCATCGGGGACGCGGTGATGGCGATCTGGGGCGCCCCCCTGGCGCATCCCGAGCACGCCGCCAGCGGCGTCCGCGCGGCGCTGGCGGCCGCCGCCCGCGTCGAGGACGCGCGGCAGGCGGCTACGGCGCGGGGCGAGCCGGGCTTTTCCGTCAAAATAGCGCTGAACTCCGGCGAGGTGATCGTCGGCAACGTCGGCACCGATCGGCGCTACAACTACACCGCTGTAGGCGAGACGGTGAACCTCGCGTCCCGCCTCGAGAGCGTCCCGGGACTCTACGGCTGCAAGGTCGTGCTCGGCCCCTCCACGGCGGCCCTGGCGGGCAAGGCTTTTCTCGTGCGTGAGCTCGACTGGATCAAGGTCAAGGGCGCCGACCTACCGCTCACAATCTTCGAGCCTCTCGGCGAGCGCGCCCAGGCCGACCCCGCACTCGTCGAGCGCGCGCGGCGCTTCGCAGAAGCCCTCGAGCATTACCGGGCCATGCGCTTCGAGGTGGCACGATGCATTTGGGAGGAGCTCGCTCGCGCCGAACAGAACGCCGGGGAAGCTCCACGACAGCTGCCGACGCCCGCCGCCGTGATGGCGGCGCGGGCCCGTGCCTACGCGGCGGCGCTGCCGCCGGCCCCTTGGGACGGCGTCTGGGTCCTCAGCGGGAAGTGACCTGAGACGCTACGGGCTTCGCCGTCAGCGTTGGGAGGATAGGTAACACACGGCCCCGCCACAGCCTCACGGCCTGAGCCATGCGCAGATCACCGTCGACGGCAGCCTCAGCCCCGCGAGCCGCTGACCTGACCTCCGACCGTTCTTCACGCGCTACTCCACACTCGAGGTGGTCGCGCTCCCCTGCCCCACTAGGGGCTGGGTATTTGACTCACCCTGCCCCCCACCCCTATACTTGTCAAGTCTGTCGGGCATTTGCGGCTCACATTCGCCCTGACGAAGGGATGACATAGGCGATGGAACCCATCATCTGGCTCTTGGTCCCGATCGCGATCCTCCTCGCCGGCCTGCTCGGGTACTTCCTGCACAAAGGGTTCAGTGAGCGCAAGCTGGGTGACGCCAGCCTGCGCGCCAAGCGGGTTCTCGACGATGCCGAGCGCGATGCCACCGCGCGGCAGCGGGCCGCCGAGCTCGAAGCCAAGGAGATCGTCCTGCGGGCGCGCACCGAGCTCGACACCCAGGCGCGCCAGCGCGAGCGGGAGCTGAGCCAGATCGAGCAGCGCGTCCTGGGCAAGGAGGAGCTGCTGGCCCGCAAGCTGGAGGAGATGGACCGCCGGCTCACCGACTACACGGCGAAGGAGAAGAGCCTGAGCCAGCGGGAGCGCGGCGTCGAGGAGAAGGAGCACCGAGTGGCCAACGCGGTCGAAGAGCAGCGCCGCCGGCTCGAGGTCATCGCCGGGCTGACCGCCGAGGAGGCCCGGCGGCAGCTGGTGGCCCAGATGGAGGAGGAGGCGCGGCGGGAAGCCGCCCTGATCGCCATGCGGCTGGAGGAGCAGGCCCGGGAGACGGCCCGCGAGAAGGCCAAGGAAGTCCTGGCCACCACGATCCAGCGCCTGGCTCCCGACTACACGGTGGAGACCTCGGTGTCGGTGGTCGACCTGCCCTCCGACGACATGAAGGGCCGCATCATCGGTCGCGAGGGACGCAACATCCGCGCGCTCGAGATGCTGACCGGCGTGGACCTCATCGTGGACGACACGCCAGAGGCGGTGCTGATCTCGGCCTACGATCCCTACCGGCGGGAGATCGCCCGGCGGGCGCTGGGCATCCTGATCGTCGACGGCCGCATCCACCCGGCGCGGATCGAGGAGGTCGTAGAGAAGGTCAAGAAGGAGATGGAGCAGCACCTCAAGGAGGAGGGCGAGAAGGCCTGCTTCGAGGTCGGCGTGCACGGCCTGCACCCCGAGCTGGTCAAGCTGGTGGGGCGGATGAAGTTCCGCACCTCGTACGGCCAGAACTGCCTGCAGCACTCCAAGGAGGTGGCCTGGCTGTCCGGGATGATGGCCGCGGAGATCAAGGCCGACGTCAAGCTGGCCAAGCGGATGGGGCTGCTCCACGACATCGGCAAGGCCCTCACCCACGAGCAGGAGGGCAGCCACCCCGAGCTGAGCCTGCAGGTGCTGACGAAGTACAACGAGAGCCCCGAGGTCATCAACGCCGCCCTCTGCGGCCACGAGAACGTCGAGCCCCAGACCACCGAGGCTGTGCTGGTGGAGGCGGCCGACGGCATCTCGGCGGCGCGCCCGGGGGCCCGGCGCGACGTGCTGGAATCGTACATCAAGCGGCTGGCCAAGCTGGAGGAGATCGCCCTGAGCTACCGCGGGGTGGAGATGTGCTACGCCATCCAGGCGGGGCGCGAGCTGCGGGTGCTCACCAAGGCCGACGTCATCTCGGATCTGGACGCCCACCAGCTGGCCCGGGACATCACCAAGCGCATCGAGACCGAGATGCAGTATCCGGGACACATCAAGGTCGTCGTCATCCGGGAGACGCGCGCCGTCGAGGTGGCCAAGTAGTGACATGAACGTCCTCATGATCGGCGACGTTTTCGGCGAGCCCGGGCGGACCGCCCTGGCCACGCTGCTGCCGCGGCTGCGCGAGCAGCACCACGTGGACTTCACGGTCGTGAACGTCGAGAATGCGGCGTCCGGCTTCGGGGTGACGCCGCAGATCGCCCGCGGCGTGCTGGACCTGGGCGTGGACGTGATGACGTCCGGCAACCACATCTGGGACCGCCGGGAGATCATCGACTACATCGCGCGGGAGAACCTGCTGCTGCGGCCGGCCAACTACCCGCCGGGCACCCCCGGGGTGGGCCACGTGACGGTGAAGGCCGGGCCGCATCGGGTCACCGTCATCAACCTGATGGGCCGCGTGTTCATGAACCCGATCGACTGCCCGTTCAAGAAGGCCGACGAGATCCTGGCCGACGTGGGCAAGGACACGCCCATCATCCTGGTCGACATGCACGCGGAGGCCACGTCCGAGTCGGTGGCCATGGGCTGGTACCTGGATGGGCGCGTCAGCGCGGTGGTGGGCACACACCGTCACGTGCAGACGGCGGACGAGCGCGTCCTGCCCGGGGGGACGGCCTACATCACCGACCTGGGCATGACGGGGCCTATCGACTCCGTCATCGGCGTCGACAAGGACCTGATCCTGCAGCGGTTCCTCACCCAGATGCCGATCCGCTTCGAGCCGGCCCGGGGGCCGGCCATGCTCTGCGGTGTGCTGATCACGATCGACCCCGAGAACGGCCGCGCCTCGAATATCCAACGCCTTCGCGTCCCCGCGTGACCGCCGAAATCCGTTGATCCTGGACGGTCGGGTCGTCGCCGAGAAAGTCCTGGGAGAGGTCCGTGACGGCGTGCAGCGGCTGCGCGCCGCCACCGGGCGGGCGCCCACGCTGGCCGTGGTGCTGGTCGGGGATTTCGCGCCGTCCCGCATCTACGTCGCGAACAAGAAGAAGATGAGCGATTCCGTCGGCATCGCCACCCGCGACGCTATCTATCCCGAGGGGCTGTCGCGACAAGCGCTGCTCCGGACGCTCCGCGAGCTCAACGACGACCCCGGCGTGCACGGCATCCTGCTCCAGCTGCCCCTGCCGCCGGGCCTCGACGAATCCGAGGCGATCGGGGCGATCTCTCCCGACAAGGACGTCGACGGGCTCACGCCGGTGAACCTGGGGCGGCTGCTGGCCGGCGAGCCCGGGCTCGTGCCGTGCACGCCGGCCGGGTGCCTGCAGATCCTCGACCACTACGGCGCCGAGCTGAAGGGGGCCGAGGCCGTCGTGGTCGGCCGCTCACGGCTGGTGGGCAAGCCGCTGGCCCAGCTGCTCCTGGCGCGCCACGCCACGGTGACGATGTGCCACACGCGCACCCGGGAGCTCGCCGCCCACACTCGCCGGGCCGACGTCCTCTGCGTGGCGGCCGGCCGACCGGGCACGATCACGGGCGACATGGTCAAGCCCGGCGCCTGGGTGATCGACGTGGGGATCAATCGCCTGCCCACGGGCAAGCTCGCTGGCGACGTCGACTTTCCCTCGGTGTCCGCGCGCGCTCACGCCGTGACGCCGGTCCCCGGCGGCGTCGGCCCCATGACCGTCGCTATGCTGATGCGCAACACACTGCTCGCGGCGGAGCGCCAGCTCGCGCGATGAACGCGGCTCGCGCGGTGAACGCAGCCCAGTGGCGGGGAGGGCAGGGGGTGGGCGATACCACGCCGTCGGCGTTCATCAGACCCGCCGCGGCTGGGCTCCATCTGACACGGGGCGGCCCTTCGCCAGGCGAGGGAAACGGGTCTCGCCACCCCCTGCTCTCCCCACCACCGGGCTGCTTCACCAGGCGTCCAGCCGTCGCAACGCCAGGGAAACGGGTCTCGCCACCCCCCTGCCACCCCCTCCCCGCCGCCGCTCCACCACGGGGTGTTTGTCATCGCGATGCCGATGACTCGCGCAGGTCGCGCGCAGGAAACGAAGGATGACGGCCGAGCGCGCGGTGATGACGGTGTCGCAGCTGACCGAGCGCTTGCGCGCGGTGGTGGAGGAGCGCTTTCCCGCGGTCTGGGTCGAAGGCGAGATCTCCAACTTCCGCTTCTACAACTCCGGGCACGCCTACTTCACCCTCAAGGACGAGACGGCGCAGCTCCGCGCCGTGCTCTTCCGCACCCGGCTGCGCCGGCTCCGCTTCGAGCCCGGCGACGGCCAGCACGTCCTGGCGTTCGGCAGCCTCGAGGTCTACGTCCAGCGGGGTGAGTACCAGCTGGTGGTGGAGCTGCTGGAGCCGCGAGGCCTGGGAGCGCTGCAGCTCGCGTTCGAGCAGCTCAAGAAGCGGCTGCAGGCCGAGGGCCTCTTCGACGCCGGGCGCAAGCGCCCGCTGCCGCGCTTTCCGCGGAAGATCGGCATCGTGACGTCGCCCAGCGGGGCCGCCCTCCGCGACATGCTGCGCATCATCGGCCGGCGCTTCGCGGGGCTGGGCATTTTGATCGCGCCGTGCCGGGTGCAAGGCGACGGCGCGGCCGGCGAGATCGTCGACGGCATCGCCTCGCTCAACGCCATGGGCGACGTCGACGTCATCATCGTGGGCCGCGGCGGCGGGTCGCTGGAAGACCTCTGGGCGTTCAACGAAGAGTCGGTGGCCCGGGCCATCGCCGCCTCCAAGGCGCCGGTCATCGCGGCGGTGGGCCACGAGGTGGACTTCACCATCGCCGACTTCGTGGCCGACCTGCGGGCGGCCACGCCATCGGCGGCGGCCGAGCTGGTGGTGCGCGAGAAGGCCGCCGTGGCCGAGTCGCTCGAGCTGCTGCGCTCCCGGATGCAGCGGGCGGCCACCCGGCCCCTGCGCGATCTGGTCCGGCGCGTGGACGAGCTGCAGGGGCGGCTCCAGCATGCCGGACGCGGCTCCCACCGGCGGGCCAGACACCGCATCGAGCTGCTGGTCGCCCGCCTGCGCGCGGCCAGCCCGTTCGCCCGGCTGCGGGCCGACCGTCACCGGCTGGAGCGCCTCGAGGGCCGGATGCGCGAGGCGGTGAGTCGCCGAACCGTGGAGCGGCGGCACCGGCTGGCCGGGGCCGTCGGGCGGCTCGACTCGCTGTCCCCGCTGGCGGTGCTCGGACGTGGCTACAGCCTCACGCGCACGAGAGATGGGCGCATCGTCCGGACGGCCAGGGAGGTGCGGCCGGGCGATCCGCTGAGCGTGCTGCTGCACCAGGGCCGCCTCGACTGCCGCGTGGAGCGGGCGAGGGAGGACGATGAGCGACCTCAAGTTTGAGGACTGCCTGGCCCGGCTCGAGCAGATCGTCAACGCGCTGGAGTCCGGCAACCTGCCGCTGGAGGAGTCGCTCCGGGTGTTCGAGGAAGGGGTCGCCCTGTCCCGGCGCTGCGCCCGGTACCTCGACGAGGCCGAGCGCAAGATCGAGATCCTGACCAGGGACGAGGCCGGTGGGGTGAGCCCGCGGCCGTTCACCGAGTGGGAGAGCGAGCCCGAGCGGTGAGCGGCTTCGATCTCAAGGCCTATCTGGACGAGCGCCGCGCCCTGGTCGATGCGGCGCTGGCCCGATGCCTCCCGGCCGAAGACGCTCCGCCCGCCACGATCCACCGGGCCATGCGCTACAGTGTGCTGGCCGGCGGCAAGCGGCTGCGTCCCATCCTCGTCATCGCCGGAGCCGAGGCCGTGGGCGGCCGGGCCGAGGCCGTGCTGCCCACCGCGTGCGCGCTCGAGCTGATCCACACCTACTCCCTGATCCACGACGATCTGCCGGCGATGGATGACGATGACTACCGTCGCGGTCGCCCCACCAACCACAAAGTGTTCGGCGAGGCGATGGCCATCCTGGCCGGCGACGCGCTGCTCACGCTGGCCTTCCAGCTCGTCGCCAGCAACGTGACTCAGGTACGCGAGCCGGAGGTGATCTGCGACGTGGTGGCGGAGATCGCCAGCGCCGCCGGCACGGCGGGCATGGTGGGCGGCCAGGTGGTCGACATCGAGTCCGAGGGGCGCGCCGTCACGGCCGAGACGCTCGACTACATCCACGCCCACAAGACGGCGGCGCTCATCCGGGCCTCGCTGCGGGTCGGGGCGATGCTGGGCGGCGCCCGGGCCGAGCATCTTGCCGCCATCAGCACGGCCGGGGGCAGCCTGGGTCTGGCCTTCCAGATCGTCGATGATATCCTCGACGTCGAGGGCAGCCTGGAGGAGCTCGGAAAGACGGCGGGGAGCGACGAGCGCAAGGGCAAGGCTACCTATCCGGCGATCCATGGCCTCGAGGCCTCCCGCCGGCGCGCGCGGGCCCTGATCGAAGAGACCCGGGCGGCGCTGAAACCGCTCGGTCCCAGGGCCGAGCCCATCGGCGCGCTCGCCGAGTTCGTGCTCGAAAGGAGATCCTGAGTGTCGGCCATCACCGGTGTCTTCGCGCGCGAGATCCTCGACTCCCGGGGCTTTCCCACCGTCGAGGTCGAGGTGCAGGTGGAGTCCGGAGCCTGGGGGCGGGCTGCCGCTCCGTCGGGCGCTTCCACGGGGAAGCGCGAGGCCCTGGAGCTGCGGGACGGCGACAACCAGCGTTACCGGGGCAAGGGCGTCCAGCAGGCGGTCCGGAACATCGAGGAGACCATCGCCCCCGAGATCGATGGCATGGAGGTGACCGAGCAGGTCAAGATCGACCAGGCGCTGCTGGAGCTGGACGGCACCCCGAACAAGTCCTCGCTGGGCGCCAACGCGATCCTCGCCGTCTCGCTGGCCGTGGCCCGCACCGCGGCCGACGACGTGGGCTTGCCTCTCTACACCTACCTGGGCGGGCCCGGGGCGCGCCTGTTGCCCGTGCCCATGCTGAACGTGCTCAACGGCGGCGCCCACGCCGACAACGGCATGGACATCCAGGAGTTCATGCTGGTGCCGGCCGGCGCGGAGAACTTCTCCACGGCCCTGCGCATGGGCGTGGAGTGCTTCCACGCCCTCAAGGACCTGCTCAAGGACAAAGGGCTCTCCACGGGCGTGGGCGACGAGGGCGGGTTCGCCCCGGCCCTCGGCTCGAACACCGCGGCCCTGGACTTCTTCGTGCAGGCGATCGAGCGCGCCGGCTACCGGCCGGGTGAGGACGTCTTCATCGCGCTCGACGTGGCGGCCAGCGAGTTCGCCGAGGCGGGCGGCCGCTACCGGCTGAGCCGTGAACAGGCCGTTTACAGCAGCGAGGAGATGATCGCCCTGTACGAGCGGCTCTGCGACCGCTACCCGATCGTGTCCATCGAGGACGGGCTGGGCGAGGACGACTGGGGCGGCTGGGGCGCGCTCACCCGCCGCCTGGGCTCGCGGGTGCAGCTCGTGGGCGACGATCTGTTCGTCACCAACCCGGCCATCATCCAGCAAGGCATCAAGAACGGGATCGCCAACGCGGTGCTGGTCAAGGTCAACCAGGTCGGGACCCTGACGGAGACGATGCAGGCGATCGAGCTCAGCAAGCGGGCCGGGTACGGCACGATCATCTCGCACCGCTCGGGCGAGACGGAGGATACCTTCGTCGCCGACCTGTCCGTGGCCGCCAACGCCGGCCAGATCAAGACCGGCTCGGTGGCGCGCGGCGAGCGGACCTGCAAGTACAACCAGCTGCTGCGCATCGAGGAGGAGCTGGGCCACGCCGCCTCCTTTCCCGGGCGCAGCCTGTACGATCGGATCAGTCGGTGAGCCGACGCCGGCTGGTGGTGGTGGCCGCGGGGGCGGTCGCCGCCGTGGCGCTGGCCAGCGGCACCGTCAGCGGCATGCTCGGGATCCGGGCGATCCAGCGAGAGATCGCCGCCGCCGAGAAGGACCTGGCGACGCTGCGGGCCCGCGCCGAGACGCTCACCCGCATGATCGACCGGCTCCGTCACGATCCCGCCTATATCGAGAAGCTCGCCCGGGAAGAGCACGGATTCGTGCGCGAGGGCGAGAGCGTCTTGAAGTTTCCGCCGAAGGCGAAGTAACCTTCGACTCGTCACCATGGAATGGCTCTGGACGGCGCTCTTCGCTCTCTGCTCGTTCTTCAACGGCCGGGCGGCGTTCAAGCTCCTGCTCGACTGGACGGGCATGGTCAGGACGTGTCGCTGGGTGGCGGAGGCCTATGCCCGGCTCGACGCGCTGCCCGACGAGGCGACGCTGGAGCGGACGCCGGCGGTGCCGGTCTTCGTCCACGTGGTGCCGGCCTGGGAGGAGCCGCGCATCGCCGCCACGCTGCGCGCGCTGCTCGGCTCGCGCTATCCGCACGGCAAGCTGCACGTGGTGGTGGTGACCCGGGAGGACGAGGAGCGCGAGCCCCACCCCGGAATGGAGGCGCCCACCGCCGACCTGGTGCGCCGGCTGCGCGCCGAGCTGCCGCCGTACCAGCAGAAGATGCTGTCGGTCGTCGCCATGCCGGGCGCGCGGCGCAAGGCGGATCAGCTCAACTGGGCGCTGCGCCCCGCGTTCCTCGCCGCCCTCCTCAACGGCTCGTACGATCCCGGCCACACCTACGTGGGCGTGAGCGACGCCGACTCCATCCCCGACCCCGACACCTATCGATGGATCGCCGCCGACGTGATCGCCGGTGGCGGCAGCCCCGCCTATCAGGGCGTCACGCTGTCGCTGGCCAACTTCGCCCAGCTGAACCACCGGTCCCGGGTCTGCGCGATGCAGCAATCGTCGATCTTCATCCGCGTCTCGATCGCGCGGCTCATCAACGAGAAGCGGCGCGTGGCGCTCTTCGCCGCCCTGGCGCGGGGGGCGCCGCGGCTGGCCCGGTGCCTGCGGCCGCTGTTCGAGCTGTGCTTCCGGCGCTCGCAGATCTGTCTCGGCCACAACCAGTTCGTGCGTCTGGACGTGCTCCAGGCCCTGGGCGGCTTTCCCACCTCGGGGGCCACGGAGGACTCGACGCTCGGCTACGCGCTGGGCGCGCGGGGCATCCTGCTCACGCCCATGCCCCTGCTCGAGCTCACCGATCTGCCCGAGACGACGGAGAAGATGGTGCGCCAGAACGCGCGCTGGTACCAGGGCGTGCTGGACGATGTGAGCTTCCTCTGGCGGACGTGGCGCCGGGCGCCGTCCGCCTACAACCTCGGGCAGCTCATCCGGCACGTGGGCAACAAGGTCGTGGAGTGGCCCGCCGCGGCCGTCGTCTATCCCACCGCCGGCTTTTTGGGCTGGCACCTCGCCTACGGCTTCGGCGAGCTGCCGTGGCTGCTCGCGCTCGGCGTCGCGCTGCCCTCGATGTCGCTCGGGCTCACGGTCTGGGTGGGCGGCATCGTCACCCAGGACCTCATCGAGGAGCTGGCGCCACACTTCCCCCGCGCCGTCGACGTCACGCGCACCTCGCTGCGGGCCAAGCTCTGGGGGATCTTCCGCTGCCAGACCTACTGGCTGCTGGCGACGCGGGGGGCCTGGCGGGTGCTGTGGACGGTCGCCCGGCGGCGTCGCTACGAGGCCGGCAAGACCGACCGCGTGCTCATATCGTCCGGGGCCCGCGGATGAGACGTGCGGCCACGCCCAGCCTGATTCTGGCGGGGATCCTCAGCACCGGCTGTGGGATGACGCTGGCGCAGGAGAGCGAGCCCGCCGCGGCCGTCGGCCGCGTCGAGATGGTCGACGTCAAGGACAGCGTCGTCGTCGCCGAGTTCCCGGAGGGCACGCGGCTGATCCATGTCGACACGAGGCAGGCCGCCCGCTACCGACCCGGTGATGAGATCCGCCTCGACCGGGCCGGTCGGCCACTGCCCCCCCGGCCGTACTGACGTCTCGGCCACCATGACCGACGCCTGGGCATCAGTGTTCGACCGCATGCTGGCGCGGCTCGAGACCACCGGCAGGACGGTGACCGAAGGCTTTCCCCACTACGCGGATCCGGCGACTTCGACGACCCCGCCATCCCGGCGACGGACCGGGACACGTCCGCCACCGCCATCGTCGCCGCCGCCCTGCTCAAGCTGGGCGCGCTCCTGCCGGACGAGCCATCGCAGCCTGCAAGGTCTCGGAGCCGCCCCGCAAGCCTCCGTGGCACAGCGAACGTGCGACAGTCCCGCCCATGAGACCCGGATTACCGAGACGGACCGCAATGTCAGCTTGCGTCGGTGATCCGAGAACCCCGCATCCAATATGCCGACGACCCTGGCACCACGCCTGCATTGACGACGCGGCGAGCCGCTGGCGCATTGGGCGCCTCGGCTC
>DASTFB010000111.1 GCA_035709005.1 Candidatus Methylomirabilota bacterium
CTTCAGCGCCAGCGGGATGGTGAGCCCGAAGAAGAGCCAGAAGAGCGTCGGGCAGAAGGCCAGCGCGAAGACGAGCCCCAGCAGGTAAGCACCGGTCACACCTGTGCCCGCCCGGCCGCGCAGCCGGGCGGCGAGCCGTTGCCCGACGCTGAATCGCGGACGCCACCAGGCGACCAGGACGAGGCCGACCACGATCATGAGCGGCCCGAGCACCTTGCGCGCGATCAGGACGACCGGGATCGACGCGGCCTGAAGCTGCAAGCCAGCGAGTACGACGGCGGCGCCGACGAGCGTATAGACAGTGACCTTGCCGGCAACGTAGGCCAGCGTCAGGGCGAACGCCCGTCCCCGCCCGGCTCGGCCCCCGGCGTAGGCGAGGGCGCCGAGGTTCGTCGTGAGCTGGCACGGGGAGGTGGCGCCGATCAGTCCGAAGATGACGGCGGTGGCCGCGGGGAGGGCGATACTGTCGGCCAGGTCCTGCAACCCGAGGACCAGGTCCTGCGTGAGCCCGCTCACCCAGCCGTACCAGGCCACGATGAAGCGACTCACCTCAGGCCTTCGGATAGGGCGTCGGCGTCGGGGTGCCGCCGTACTTGGCATCGATGGCACGCCGCACGTCGAGCAGCGACTTGCCACCGCCCCGCATGCGCGTCACGTCACGCGTGACGTCCAGACAGATGGTTCACGTCGCGGCATGGCTCGTGAAACTCAGCGTGCCGTCCGTGTTGAACGCCTTGATGTAGCAGTCGCGGTTGCTCTGGTGTCCGAACCGGTAACAGCCGCAGAAGCACGGCACGTACTGCAGCTCGTCGCCGTGCTCGACGGCATAGCGGTAGAGGTCACGGATCTCCCCCGATTTGGCGAACACCGGAAGCTGGCCTCGCGGCAGCCTCTGCACCTGGTCGCCGATGGCGTCGGTCGTCACTGGTGCCACCCCGCCGCCGCCCGACGCGGGCCAGATCTGCCACGCGGCGATGCCGATGGCTCCTGTGGCGGCGGCACCATAAAGAAGTCTGCGACGCGAGATCCGCCGCGCTCGTCGTCTGGTGTCCCTGGTCTTCATATCCATCCTCGAGTCATCGAGTGGACTGGTAGTCGCCGCGTCCCTGGCTCGTGCTCACGACTCCACGGCGCGCCTCGTCGAGCTTCGCGAGCAGCAGCGCCTGCCCGAGCGTGCCGATGTGCTTGTAGGTGATGCGACCTGCGGGATCGACGACGAAGGCCTCCGGCAGCCCCCAGACTCCGTACTCGATGGCGATCCGGCCGTCCGGGTCGCGGCCGTTCGGAAAGGTGATGCCGAACTCCTGGAGAAAGCCGCGAGCCCTCGGCTCCTCGTCCTGCGTGTTCACGCCGAGAAAGACCACGCCCTGCTCCTGGAGCCGCCGCCACGTCGCCTCGAGCGTGGGCGCCTCTGCTCGACACGGCGGGCACCACGACGCCCAGAAGTTGACGAACACGACCTTGCCGCGGAAATCGTCGAGCGCGCCCGCCTGCCCGTCGAGAGCGTCAGGGCGAACCCGGGCGCGGGACGCCCGATGATCGGGCTCTCGATGTAGCGAGGCTCCCGCGTGAAGCCATAGGCAAGCAGCGCCAGCACAGCGAGCGCGGGGACCAGCACTCCGGCCGCCACGAAGAGCCGCCGTCGCTTCATGGACGATCCGCTCGCTCCTCCGCTAGGAGCCACTCGACCAGGCGCCGCGCCTCCGGCGAGTTCCAGCTGCGTTCTCCAGGGATGCGTCCGACGATCCGTCCTTTCCTGTCGAGGAGCACTGTGCTCGGGTGGCCACGCACGCCGAGCGCGGCGGGACTCTGACCGTCCGGATCGATCCAGATCGGAAATCCCAGGCCGAGGTCCTCGGCAAACTCGCGAATCGTGTCGGCCGGTTCACGAAGGCTCACGCTGACCATCGCCAGACCGCGTGTATGGAACTCTCGGTACAGGGCCGCCTTGGCGGGAGCCTCCCGCCGGCACTGCGGTCACCACGTCGTGAAGAACGTCAGGATCACCGGACGGCCGTGGAACATCGCGAGTCGCACCGGCCCTCCGTCCAGGTCCTTCAGCGTGACGTCCGGCGCCGGCGTCGGCGGCGTCACACGCAAGGCCTGCATGGGACCGAAGGGATCCGGCTGCGCCATTGCGGGCGAAGCCGCCACGACGGCCGTCAGCAAGCTCACGGCGAGAAGCCTCACCGTACGGGTGCCCATGTCTGCCCTCCGTCTCGACTGACGAAGATGTGGCCGTCCATGGTCGCGGCATAGGCATCGCTCGGCCGGCCCGGGTTGAACGTCACCGCGGCCGCGTTCTTCGGGGCTCCCCGCGCAGCCGTCCAGCCACTGCCGTCTTTCTCCGACCGGAAGATGCCGTCTCGCATCGCGACCAGCATCACTTGAGCGTTTCCCGGAAGCACGGCGAAGCCGTTAACCGTTCCCGTGGGCAGACCGCCCACCCCTCGCCACCCTCAGAAGCAGTCGGGGTTGCGCTGGAGGCCATCGCCGGTGCCGGCATACAGGAAGATCCCGCCCATGCCGGTCGGGATATTGACCGAGGCGAGGACCTTGGTCTCGCCCGGAGGTCCGTCGTCGACACGCACCCACTTCTGTCCTCCATCGCTCGTTCGATAGAGCCCGGCGCCGGCCTCCCGCACCAAGGCATGGAGCTTGGTCGGCGCGTTCGGGTCGACCGCGAGACCGTGAACGTCGAGGCCACGAAGCCCGCCGTTCACGGCGACCCACGTCCTTCCACCGTCCACGGTCTTCAGGACACCCGCCTCGTGCGTGCCCACGTACAGCACATCGGGCTCGCCGGGATGCGGCGCGATCGCCATGACGTCGGGGCCGTGCTCATGAGCGGGCAGAGAGGCCTTGGCCCAGGTCCGGCCGCCGTCCTCGCTCCTGTACAGGCCGGTGTGGGCACCAAGCCACAGGGTCCGGCCGGCGGCGTCGAACGCGAGGGAGTGCACCTGCTCGAAGGAAGGCCGTGACGCGTTCGGCTGCGCAGTAACCGCGAGAGGGGACGCAACGAGCATCAGAACGATGAGGAGCGAGCCGGCCCTAACCACGAGGCTCCCCGTTGTCCGCGTTCGTGCTGGCCATTTGGGCTGGCGCGTCGTGGGACTGCTGCATACCGGACATGCTCCGCATCATGAAGTACATGCCGAGCGGGCACGCCAGGAGCGCGAGCACGCTCAGCAAAGACCCACCTGCGGCGGCCCATCCTCCAGCCCAGAACAGCGGTATGGCGAGAAGAAGCAGCAACGGCGCGCCCCAGCACGCGGCCCGCTTCAGGCGGGCCCCCAAGCCCTGTTGCCCGGGCGGAAGCACGGGGCACGCCGTCGTGGGACGATCGTCGACGTCGACTCGGCGTGCCGCAGCGTCGATCCGGGCGGCGCGCACGCCGGCCGCGAACTCGTCGGCGTGCGTTCGGGAGCAGAAACGCTCGCCGAAGCGCTCAGAGCCGGCGATGTCTTCCGCGATGGGGCGACCACAGTAACCGCAGTGAGATAGCGCAGCGGGTCGCGCGGTCTCCATGACGGTCGGCTCACTTGGCGCGCGGCTGCATCATGCCGCCGCGGTCCATCGTTCCTCCGCCCATCGACCCCATCATCTCCATCATCCGCGTCATGCCGAGCATCACGTCTCCGTTGCCCATGCGGCGCGCCATCTCCATCATGTTGTCCATCGCCTGCGGTGCGCGTTCCGATCGCATGAACTCGCGCATGGCGCTTCGCCCCTCCGGGCTCGATTGCTGCATCATCTCGGCGCACATCTCCCCACCGTCTGGCATCGAAGGCGTCGACGCCTTCTCGGCTGCCGCCGCGCCGACCACGAGAACGAGCGGTAGCGATATCGTCAGGAGTCCTCGAACGACCAAGTTCTTCATCGCGCGACCTCCGTCGTGGGTGCCGACGTCTCCGTTGCCCGACGCCAACAGGACGGCAGACGCCCGGTATCAGCGTGACTCTGGGAACAGTGTGTGGGGCGGCGACGGAGCTAGAGGATGGGAGGCGCGCGGGATGCTGGCGGGCCGAGGGTTGAGGACGATAGCCTCGGCGGGGAGAGATCGACCGGAGCGGTCTCGGCTCTGGCAGGCGGCAGCAGGCGCTCAGGTGACGTCGGCGCCGGAACGAGATGAATCGGGGAGGGCGGGGTGTTCTGCGGCTGGATGGGCTGGCCGCAACCGATCTGGATCTCGCAGAAGGGCCCGGCGCAATCCTGCCCTTCGGCCATGACCATTCCGGGCCCGGCCAGATCCGTGGCGCACAGCGCCACCAGAACCGCAAGGAGTAGCACCGAGGCCCGCGTGGAGATCCGGATCAAGCCGGCGATCTTCATCGCAAAAGCAGGATACGCCAGGGGCGGGCCTGGCGCAAACGACGGCCGCGGCGAGGCGCCTTGACTTTGCCCCAAGGGGAAAGGTTTAGGCTGGAACCGACATGGAGGGGCGACTCAAGATCGGCGAGCTGGCGCGCCGCGCCGGGGTCACGGCCAAGGCTATCCGCTTTTACGAGCGCAGGGGCCTCCTGCCGGCCGCAGCCCGCGGCGCCAACCGGTATCGGCTGTATGGCGAGGACACGGCCGAGATTCTCCGCTTCATCAAGCAGGCAACCGGCCTCGGTCTCACGCTCGGCGAGATCAAGGACATCCTGGTGATCCGTCAGGGCGGACGGCCGCCGTGCAGCCATGTCCATCAGCTCCTCCGCGACAAAGCGGTCGAACTGGACCGGAAGCTCAAAGACCTCGTCGATGTCCGCGAGCGCATCCGGCGCAGCCTGGCCGCCTGGAACCGGCAACCGCAGAAGCAGGCGCCGGTGTGACCACACATCGAAGCGCCCGCGGGTCGCGGGCGAGGCGAGGAATAGCGAATGGAACGCCAGCCGGAGTGGGGAGGCGGAGACAGATGGAGCAGCTCGAGCTAGGTGTAGCCGGAATGAGGTGTGTCGCGTGCGAGCAGCGCATCCAGCAGGCGCTCGCGAAGGTCGACGGCGTCCTCCGTAGCACCGCCGATCACTGGGCGGCCCGCGTCACCGTCGTGTTCGATCCGGCCCGCACGTCCGCGGAGGCCGTGCAGAACCGGATCACCCAGGCAGGGTACGAGGTCGCAACGTGAGCGGGCCCGCGACGATCGAGCCGACGGCAGCGACACCCTACTGGCTCGAAGAGGCCCGCGGCCCTGGCGGACGGTCGAGGTTTCTCGCAAAGATCAGTGGGCTGCACTGCTCGCTCTGCACCGGGACGATCGAGAAGGCCGTCGGCCAACTG
>DASTFB010000112.1 GCA_035709005.1 Candidatus Methylomirabilota bacterium
GGCTCACCGCGAGGCTCAGGCGGCGGGAGCCAGGTATGCGCTCAGCTCCTTGCGCAAGAACAGGCGGGAGCGGTGGATCCGGGACTTCACCGCCGGCAAGCTGATGCCGAGCGCTTCGGCGATGTCGGGGTTCGACAAGCCCTCGATGTCGTGCAGGACCAGCGCCGTGCGATAGTCGGGGGGCAGTCGGTCGATAGCCCGCTCCAGCACCTCGCGCAGTTCGCCCTGTAGCGCCTGCTCGTCCACCTTGGGCGACCAGTCGTCCAGGGGCTCGAAGTGCCCGCCGTCCAGGGAAGGCAGGACGTCGTCCAGCGCGATCTCCCGGGCCGTGGCCCGGCGCGATCGCAGCTTCATGTAGGCGGCGTTGGCCGTGATGCGGTAGAGCCAGCTGCCGAACGCGGACTCGCCCTTGAAGGTGTGGACCTTCCGTCCGGCCGTCCACAGGGCGTCCTGGGTGACCTCCTCGGCATCCTGATGCGAGCTGGTGATGCGGAGGGCGAGCCGATAGACCCGGTCGGCGAAGCGCTCCACGAGCTGCTCCATGGCCCGGGGCGCTTCGTGCCGCAGCGCTTCCACCAGCACCGCGTCCGGATCTTCACGGCGTGCGCTGGTCATGTTCACCGGCGCTCGCTCCCGTACACTGTCAGGTAGCGTTTGACCTCGTCGACGCATTGCTCCATCACCGTGATGTCCTTCGTCACCTTCGTCATGAGAATCGCGCCCTCGAGAGAGGCCACCAGGAAGTGCGCCACGGCCTCGGGGCGGCAAGCCTCGCTCAGTGTCTGGCGGTGTCGGGCTTCTCGCAGCGCTTCGGTGATGCGGTCGCGCCACGCGGAGAACACCTCGGCCAGCCTGGCCCGGAAACCCTCGTGCACGTCCGAAAGCTCGGATGCCAGGTTGCCCATAGGGCACCCCCCCACGCAGTTGTGGGCGCGTTGGGCCGCGACGATGCGGTCCAGGAAGCAGCGGATCTGGCCCAGGGGATCGCCCTGGGGATCCGAAAAGCAGGGGTTGAGGGTCCGTTCGAGGAACCCGCTGATGATCGTGTCCAGAATGGCGTGGCCGAGCTCCTCCTTGCTCCGGAAGAAGTGGTAGAAGCTGCCCTTGCCCACTCCGCTCTCGCGGAGCACGTCGTCCAGCGAAGTCCCGTGGTAGCCCTTGATCGACATCAGACGGGTCGCCGTGGCGACGATCGCCTCTCGCGTCTGCCTGCCCTCTCGGACTTTGCTCTGGGTCGTCATCATTGTACCAACCGGTTGTACCGACCGGTCGGTACAGACAGTACCCCACGCTTCCTCTACCCGTCAACCCCTACTTTCTGGGGCCAGGGTTGGGTCCCGGCGCCGGCTCCGCCGGCGCAATCCCCGTCCTGGGAGGCCTGGGAGGGGGCCGTCGAGCCGTCGAGGCCCCTCCGACTAAAACAGCGGGCCCGCCACCCGCAGGGCGGCCATCACGACGGGCTTCGGGTAGATGCCGAGGACGACGACCCCGATGACGCACAGGATCAGGGCAACGGCCAGCGTCCCCTCGATCGGCACCCGCGCCATCCGTGGTGGGGGGTCGATGTACATCCGCTTGGCGACGATCAGGTAGTAGAAGAGGGCGACCACGGTCAGGATGGCGCCTGTCAGGACAAGCCAGTACAGCCCAGCTCCGGCCGCTGCCCAGAAGACGTAGAGCTTCGCCCAGAAGCCGGCTACGAACGGGATACCACCCAACGACAGCAGGAACAGCAGCATCGCCAGGGCCAGCAGCGGGGCGCGCTGGGCCAGGCCACGGAGGGCTGCCACGTGCTCGGAGCCCTCGGCGCGGGCCACGGCCTCGACCACCAGGAAGGCGCCCATGTTGCCGAAGACGTACGCCACCAGGTAGAAGAGCACCATCGCTGTTCCCGTCGCCGAAGCCGCCGCGACCCCGACCAGCATGTACCCGATGTGGGCGACGCCCGAGTACGCGAGCAGCCGCTTGGTGTTCTGCTGGGGGAGCGCCATGAGGTTGCCGGCCACGATCGTGACGGCGGCGAGGCCCGACGCCACCGGCATCCACCGCGCGACCTCCGGGCCCACGCCCTCGAAGTAGACGCGGAAGAGGGCGATGAAGCCGGCCGCCTTGGGCGCGACCGACAGCCAGGCCACGAAGGGCGTGCCGGCCGCCTCGTACGCGTCGGGCACCCACATGTGGAAGGGGACGGCGGCGATCTTGAATCCGAAGCCGGCAAACGCCATCAGGAGCCCCAAGATCAGGAGGGGGTCCCCCGCACCCAGGGCCGTGGCCACGCCGTCCAGGCCGGTGGTCCGGGCCGACCCGTACACGAACGACAGCCCATAGGCCATCACCGCCGAGGACACGCTGCCCACCAGGAAGAACTTCAGGGCGGCTTCCACCGCCGTCGCCTCACGCTTGGCGAACCCGGAGAGCACGTAGAGCGGCATGGACATCAGCTCGAATGCCACGAACAACAGGATCAGGTCCCGGGCCGAGGCCAGCACCAGCATGCCGAGCAGCGAGGTCAGCAGCAGCAGATGGTACTCCCCCGCCCGCCGCGCGAAGACGGCACCCGGCTGCCGGAGCCCGCCCAGAAGCCCGATGAAGGTGGCGGCCAGGAACAATCGCTTGGCGAAGATGGCCAGGCCATCCTGAACGAACATGCCGCCCAGCGCGGGCGGGGTCGGCGGGACGGCCCAGGTCAGCGCGCCGAGCAGCAACACCCCGCCCGTGGCCAGCCATCCCACCCAGCGACGGTCCGCACCCCGAGCCAGCAACGTCGCGACGAAGACGACGAGGACGAGAGCAGCCAGCCCGAGCTCGAGGAGGAACGGCGTCATGGTCCCACGATGCGCGCGAGCAACGGCACCGTGGCCGTCCCCACCGGCGCCAGGGCGATCGCCGGCATCATGCCGAAGACCACGAGCCCGACGACCAGCAGCACGAGCGCTACCCACTCCGGCCCGCGGGCGTCGACGAGATGGTCGAAGTGTGGCGAGGGCGGCCCCCAGAAGATCTGCTTGGCCACCCGGAGCACGTACACCGCGGTGAGGAACGTGCCGGCCACCGCCGGAAACAGCCACCAGGCGTGCGCCGACTTCCACGCCCCCATGAAGGTGAGAATCTCGGCCACGAAACCCGCGGTGGCCGGCAGGCCGAGCGAGGAGAGTCCGCCCACCGTGAACGCGGTGGCGATACCCGGCATGGCGCGACCGAAGCCGCCCATCTTGAAGATCTCGCGGGAGTGCGCCTTCTCGTAGACGAGGCCCACCAGGGCGAAGAACAGGCCGGTCATGATGCCGTGGGCGAACATCTGGAACACCGAGCCATTCAGGCCGGCCTCGGTGAGCGTGGCGGCGCCCAGCAGGACGATGCCCATGTGGGAGACCGAGGAGTACGCGATCACGTACTTCAGATCGGTCTGGGCCATCGCCGACAGCGCGCCATAGACGATGTTGATGCAGGCGATCGTGCCCATCAGCCAGGCCAGCTCACGGGCGCCCTCCGGCAGCAGGCCCATGCCCATCCGGACCACGCCGTAGGCGCCAAGCTTCATGAGGACGCCGGCGTGGAGCATCGATACGGCGGTGGGCGCCGAGGCGTGGCCGTCCGGCGACCAGGTGTGCAGGGGCCAGATGCCGGCCAGGATCCCGAAGCCGACGTAGAAGGCCAGGAACACCCAGCGCTGGACGGCCGGAGTGAAGGTGGCGACCTCCAGCTCCAGGAAGGAGAAGGAGCCGGCCCCGGCGGTGACGTACAGCGCGAAGATGCCCACCAGGATGAAGGCCGAGCCGAAGAGGAGGTACAGCGTCAGCTTCATGGCGGCGTATTCTTTGGTCCCTACGCCCGTCTCCCGGACGGCCCAGGCGAAGATGCCGCGGGGCCGGATCTCTCCGCTGGAGCCCCAGATCCCGATCAGCAGATACATCGGCAGCACCGCCAGCTCGTAGAACAGGAAGAAGACGAAGAGGTCGAGCGAGACGAAGACGCCGTAGACGCCGGTGACCAGGATCAGGAGCAGCGCGTAGAACTCCTGGCTGCGCACGGCCACCGTCCACGAGGCGAACACGCCGGCGAAGATGATGATCGAGGTGAGCAGGACCATCAGCACGCTCATGCCGTCCACGCCCAGCTCGTAGGCGATGCCCAGCGGGGGCACCAGCGAGAGCTTTTCGTAGAACTGAAACCCGGCCGCGTCCCGGTCGTAGGCGGCGAAGACCCACAGGGACAGGACCATCGACACACCGGTCGAGACCACGGAGATCAGCCGCACGGCCAGAGGCGAACGGCGCGCCGTGAACATGATCAGGAGCGCGCCCACGAAGGGCGCCCAGGTGATGAGCGTGAGCAGCGGCATCACCGGCCCCACTGCGCCCAGACGAGGAGGACCAGGACGCCGAAGGCGACGGCGTAGACGTAGTCCTGAGCCTGGCCCGTCTGCAGTCGGCGGAGGGCGTCACCCCCGCGCAGGGTCAGCGCGCTCAGCCCATTGAGCAGCCCATCCACCAGGTAGCGGTCGACCCAGCCGACCACCCACGAAAAGCCGAGGATGACCCCCCGATAGAGCGCCCCGTAGAGGGCGTCGATCCCGTAGCGATGACGGGCCAGCATGTACATCGGGCCCAGCGCGGCGGCCACCCGGGCCGGATCGATCAGGGCACGCTGGTACATGGCCACCGCGAGCAGGAAGCCGACCGCGGCCAGACCGAGCGAGAGCGGGGCGAGCCATGCCGGCCCGTGGGGCACGTCGGCGCCGACGACCGCGAAGCGGAGGCCGAGTCCCACCGTGAGGGCGGCCAGGATCCAGAGCGGGATGGCCATGAGCGGCGGGGCGTCGTGGGGATGGCCGCCCACATGGGCGCGCCCGAAGAAGGCGATGAGCACCACGCGGAACATGTAAAAGGTCGTCAGGAACGCGGTCACCGCGAGCAGGACGAAGGGGCCGACCATCCCGCCCTCCAGCACTGAGGCCAGTACCGCTTCCTTGGAAAAGAACCCGGCCAGCGGCCACACGCCACCCAGCGCCAGGGTACCGACGAGAAAGACCACTCCGGTTTGCGGCAGCGCCCGGAACAGGCCGCCCATGCGGTGGATGTCATTGGTCCCCATGGCGTGGATGACGGCGCCGGCAGCGAGGAAGAGCAGCGCCTTGAAGACGCCGTGGGTCAGCAGGTGGAAGAACCCCGCGCCGGCCGCCCCCGCCCCCGCTGCCGCCATCATGTAGCCCAACTGCGACACGGTCGAGTACGCCAGCACGCGCTTGATGTCGTCCTCGACGCACGCCATCGTCGCGGCCAGCAGCGCGGTGAAGGCTCCCACCCAGCCGATCAGGCCCAACACGTCGGGGGCGAGCGCGAAGAGCGGCATGGCCCGGGCCACCAGGAAGACGCCGGCCGTGACCATCGTGGCGGCGTGGATCAGCGCCGAGACCGGAGTGGGCCCTTCCATCGCGTCGGGCAGCCACACATGGAGCGGGAACTGGGCCGACTTGCCGACGGCGCCCAGATAGATCAGCAGCATGATCGTGCTGAGCCCGTCCACGGGCAGCCTGTGCTGCTCGGCCATCTGGAACAGCGTGGCGAACTCGAAGGTACCGGCGGCGGCCCACAGCATGACGATGCCGATCACGAAGCCCACGTCGCCCAGCCGGGTGATCCAGAAGGCCTTGACCGCCGCTCGCGCCGCTGCGGGCCGGTCGTACCAGTACCCGATGAGCAGGTACGAGCAGAGCCCCACCAGCTCCCAGAACACGAACATCTGGAGAAAGGTGGGAGCCAGGACCAGGCCCAGCATCGAGAACGCGAAGAGCGACTGGTAGGTGTAATAGCGGCCGAGCGACGGAGCCGGTTCCCCGTCCAGGTAGCTGAGCGAATACACCTGGACCAGCAGCGAGACCAGGGTCACCAGCATCAGCATGGCGGCCGACAGCTCGTCGACCATGACGCCGACCGTGGCCATGGGCCCGCCGTCGCCCGGGAGCCACGACCAGGTGGCCGTGGCCCGCCCGCCCTGCATCCAGATCGTGAGCGCCCGGACGGCCGCGGCGAAGGCGGCCGCGATGGAGACCCAGCCGGCCAGCCGCCCGGTCCGCCGCAGCGGCGCCACCACGGCGAGGACGAGGAACGCGGCGAAGGGGAACAGCAGCACCTGCACGGCCGCGGCCGTCAGGTCCATGGCCTAGCCCCGCAGCAGCGTGAGGTGGTCGGCCTCCACCGTCTTTCGCACGCGGAAGATCGCGATGACGATGGCCAGGCCCAGCCCCACCTCGGCGACGGTGATCGAGATCGTGAAGAGCGTGAAGACGAGGCCGACCAGGTCGGCATGGAACCGGGCGAAGGCGACCAGGTTGATGTTCACGGCGTTCAGCATGAGCTCGATGCCGAGCAGGATGCCGATGGCGTTTCGCCGGGTGAGCACGCCGAAGAGGCCGATGGCGAACACCAGGGCGGCCAGGACGAGATAGGCCTGCAGCCCCATGCTCAGTTCCTCATCGGCGGCGCGAGCCCGCATAGAGCCGTGGGTGAGCTGTTCGCGCCCATCAGTCCTCCGTCCGGGCGAAGTAGATCGCGCCTACCAGCACCGCCACGAGCAGCACACCCAGCAGCTCGAAGGTGACCGCGAAGGGGCCGGTCAGCGCGCGGGCCAGCTCGCCCAGCCAGTCGCGAGCCGCCGGCCACGTGGCGGCGCGGGGGGCCCGCAGCAGGAAGCCCAGGACGCCGACGAACACGGCCGCGGCGACGATCACCCCGTTCAGCACCCAGCGATTGGTCTGGGCGAGCCGCTCTCCGACCAGCCGCTCGGTCAGCATGATGGCGAAGACCATGATGGTCACCACACCGCCGGCATAGAGCAACAGCTGGACAGCGAAGAGGAACGGCGAACCCAGCAGGAGGAAGACGACGCCGGTGGCCACCAGCGCCGCGGCCAGGAAGAGCACGGCGTGAAACAGGTTCGGCGTGAGTACGACGGCGAGGCTGGAGGCCACCAGCGCAGCGGCCACCAGCCAGAAGGCTATCGCCTCTCCCGTCACTCCTTGGCCTCTCCTTTGGCCTCGCCCCGGGCGGCCTTGGGGGGAGCCTGCATGTCCCGCAGCCGGTTGCCGGTGGCCCAGGACACCGGGAACTGCAGCCCCAGGGCGTGCAGTCGATCCTTGTCCAGCAGCAACTCGCGCCGATCCGACGTGGCGACGTCGAAGGTCTTGAGCATGACGATGGCGTCCGTGGGACACACCTGCACGCACAGCTCACAGAACTCGCAGGCGTATAGCTCGAGGCTGAAGGTCTTGGCGTAGTTCCGCTTCTCGCCCTTGAGCATCTCCACCTTGATGACCTGGGGCGGGCAGATGTACTCGCAGAGACGACACCCGATGCAGGCCTCCTCTCCCGTCTCCTTGTCGTAGACGAGGGCCAGCACGCCGCGGAACCGGTCCGGGTAGGGACGCGGTTGCTCGGGGTACATCTGGGTGACGGGTTTGCGGAACAGGTTGCGGAGCGTCACGCTCATCGCCCGCCCCACCGCCCGGGTCAGCTGCCCGAGCTCGCCCCAGAAGCCGACCCGACCGTTAGGCCCCACGACCGGCGCCGGCGGCCACCACGAAGGCGGTGACCAGCAAGAGGAGGACCGTCGCCGGCAGCAAGAGCTTCCAGGAGACGGCCAGGATCTGGTCGACCCGGATCCGGACGAAGCTCCAGCGCACCCAGGTGACGAGCAGGAACACCAGCACGGCCTTGAGGGTGAACCAGAGCGGGCCCAGCCATTCCGGCCCCGGGCCGAGCCAGCCGCCCAGGAACAACAGCGCTCCCAGGAAGGACGTGCCCACCATGTGGGCGTACTCGCCGAGCTGGATGAGGGCGAACTTCATCCCGCTGTACTCCACACGGAAGCCCGCCACCAGCTCGGACTCCGCCTCCAGGATGTCGAACGGCACCCGGTTCTCGGCGGCCAGGGTGGCGATCAGGTAGGCCAGGAAGCCCAGCTGCCCGATCACGGGGTAGAAGACGTACCAGCCGAAGAGCCCCTCCTGGGCCACGACGATGGCCGACATCTGCATCGAGCCGGCCAGGACCACGGGGATCAGCGCCGCGAAGATGAAGGGCAGATCGTAGGAGATGATCTGGTTCACCGCGCGCATGGCGCTGAGCAGCGCGTACTTGTTGTTGGAGCCCCAGCCCCCCATGAACAGGCCCACGATCTCCAGCGCCGAGACGGCCAGGAAGAAGAGGACGCCGATGTTCAAATCGGCCAGGCCCAGGCCGGGCGCGAAGGGAATCGTGGCGAAGATCAGCATGCAGGGCAGAAGGAAGACGATCGGGGCCAGGTTGTAGACCCAGCGATCCGAGGCGGCCGGCACCACGTCTTCCTTCAACATCAGCTTGAGAGCGTCGGCGATCGGCTGCAGCCAGCCGTGGGGCCAGCCCACGTAATAGGGACCGATGCGCGACTGCATGCGAGCCGCGAACTTGCGTTCCAGCAGCGTGATGTAGGTGACGACCAGGACGATGGCATTGAGCAGGATGAAGGCCGTGATGACCGCCTGGGCCACCGGGGACAGCGTCACCGATCGACCTCGCCGAAGACGGGATCCACCGAGCCCATGATGGCCACGACGTCGGCCACTTTGTGGCCCGGGATGATGTGGGGCAGGACGGCCAGGTTCGAGAAGGACGCCCCGCGCCACTTCATCCGGTACGGCTTGGGGCCCCCGTCGCTGATCAGGTAGCAGCCGACCTCGCCGCGCGCCCCCTCGACGCGCCCGTAGCCCTCGCCCTTGGGGACCCGCACCTGCCCGACCGACTTGACCCCGGGCCGCGACGAGATGGGGCCCGCCGGCAAGCCGTCCAGCGCCTGGGTCGCGATCCTGATCGACTCCCGGAACTCTTGCATGCGCACCCGGTACCGCGCGTAGCAGTCTCCGGCCGTCTCCACGGGAACCTTGAAGTCGAAGTCCTGGTAGGACGAGTACGGTTCGGTCCGGCGCACATCGTAATCGATGCCGGAGCCGCGGGCCAGCGGCCCGCAGACGCCCATGCCCAGGGCCAGCTCACGCGAGATCGTGCCCACCCCCTGCGTGCGCACCAGAAAGAAGGCGTTGTCTTCCAGCATCGCCTCGTATTCGTCGACGCGCTGGGCGACCTGTTGGACCGTCCGTCGGCACTGCTCGGCCCATCCCGCCGGCAGGTCGTAGCGCACCCCGCCCACCTGGTGAAACCCGTAGAGCAGCCGGGCGCCGGTGAGGGCTTCGAAGAGATCGAGGATCGTCTCGCGCTCGCGCATCGTGTAGAGAAACACCGTGGCGCCGCCGCCCAGGGCGCCGCCCATGTCCATACACCAGGTGCCCAGCCAGAGGCAGTGGGAGGCGATGCGCTGCAGCTCGGCGACGACGACGCGCAGGTATTCGGCCCGCTTGGGGACGTCGATCTTGCCGACCTTTTCGACGGCCATGACATAGGCCAGCTCGGACGTCATGGCCGCCACGTAGTCCGTCTTGGAGGCGATGGACGGGTACTGCACGTAGGTCAGGGTCTCGCCCAGCTTCTCGTGACAACGGTGGAGGTACCCGATGACCGCGTCCACCGCGACCACCTCTTCGCCTTCCAGGGTGAGGATCGCCCGGAACACGCCGTGGGCCGACGGGTGCTGGGGCCCCATGTTCATCATGAGGCGCTCGTTGCCCCCGTAGCCGACCTCGATCGTGGAGCGGGTGGGCGGCACGCCGACGTCGCTCACTTCATCGGCGAGTGGGGCGCCGGAACCAGGATGATGGACTTCATCTCCAGCAGCAGCGGGTAGCCCTTGGCCAGGAAGCCTTGCCACTGCGGGTCCTGGGTGACCTTGGCCCGCACCGCGGCCCGCTCGTTCAGGTCTCGGTACGCCCACAGATGGACGACTTCGTTCAGCGACCCCATCTCCGTCATCCACAGCCCCACGTTCGGGGAGTACTTCTCGCGGACGGGCATGACCGCCTTGATGTGGGAGATCCACTCCGGCGCCTTGCCCGGCTGGGTCCGGTACCATCGCAGCTCATAGAGGTGACCGTCCCCGCTCGGCGGCCTGAGCGGGAGCTGAGGCGACAGGATCCGGTTCTCCTGGGCAACCAGCATGGGCCGGCTCTGCGCGACGTAGTTCTTGGTCCAGTCTTCGTTCTTCTGCAGCTCCGCGCGCAGGCGCTCGCGCTCGTTGAGGTCGGGGTAGCTCCAGAGGTGGACCGCCTGGTTCAGGGTGCCGAACTCCGACGTCCAGTACCCTTCGAGCTTGCCGTACTTGTCGCCGCGCGCCTTTCGCCCGACCTCGGCGGCCAGCCTGACGTATTCGCCTTGCTTGCCCGGCATCAGCGTGTACGTGCGGAGCTCGTGAACCATGGCTCCTCCTCCGTCAACGGTAGGGGTGATGGGACGTGTCGACCGCGTAGTCCTTGCGCAGCGGATGGCCCTCCCAGTCCTCGGGCAGGAGGATCCGTCGCAGATCGGGATGTCCGTCGAACACGATCCCGAACATGTCGTAGCACTCCCGCTCCATCCAGTCGGCGCCGGGAAAGAGGCCGGTCAGCGTCGGACAGTGCGTCACGCCGCCGCCGAGTCGGGTCCGCATCATGACGGCGAGCCGGGCCTCGAGGTTCTCCAGCCGGCACAGCACCTCGAGCCCTTCGGCCTTCCAATCCACTGCGCTGAGCCAGCTGAAGTACCGGCAGCCCAGCTGCTGCTGGGCGAAGCCCGCGAACTCCGTCCACCGCTGGACCGGCAGGGCTGCCGTGAGGAGGGTGCCCTCGACACCGGGATCGATCCCAAACTGCTCCCGCACCTTACTGGCGACCTCGGCGGCGGTCACTCGCGAATCAGCCTTCTCGCGTGGAGGGTGCAGACCGTCGGCCCGTCTGCTGGAACTCGGCGACCTGTTCCTGCAGCTTGAGCAGGCCGTACATCAGGGAGTCGGGCGTGGGCGGACAGCCGGGCACGTACACGTCGACCGGCACGACGCGGTCGACGCCCTTGACGACGTGGTAGCCGTGCCGGAAGGGACCGCCGGAGTTCGCGCACGAGCCCATCGACACCACCCACTTGGGGTCCGGCATCTGGTCGTAGATGCGCTTCAGCATGGGAGCCATCTTGATGGTGACGGTGCCGGAGACGATCATCAGATCGGAGTGGCGGGGCGACGCCCACGGCACCATGCCGAAGCGCTCGACGTCGAAGCGCGAGGCGAAGGTGGCCATCATCTCGATGGCGCAGCAGGCCAGCCCGAACGTCACCGGCCACAGCGACGAGCTGCGGGCCCAGTTGAAGATCTTCTCCGTCGAGGTGGTCACCAGCCAGCCGCCCGGGAAGTGGTGGATGGCCTCGGCGATGGAGCTGAGCGCCTCCGAGGTGCGGTCGTTGCCGGTGCGCTCCTGGTGGTACTTCTCCCACTCCTGCAGATCCTTGAACTCGGTCCAGACGGCCGGCGGCACCTGCGGCCGGGGGGCCTTCACTTCCACTCCAGCACCCCCTCGCGAT
>DASTFB010000113.1 GCA_035709005.1 Candidatus Methylomirabilota bacterium
CGGGTTCGGCAAGATCATCGCCTGGGCCGGCGACCTCTTCCCCTGGCAGATCGCGACGATCTTCTACTCGCCCCGGCTCGCCGCCGATCGGGCGCGGGCCGTGAGCTTCATGAAGGGCTACGTGAAGGCCTCGCGCTACTACCACGACGCCGTCCTCGTCCGTCAGGACGGGCGCCCGCGGCCCGGCGCGAACTACGACGAGGTGGTGGCCATCACGGCGAAGTACACGGGAGCCAAGCCCGAAATCATCAAGCTGGGCTTCCCCTACCAGGATCGGAACGGTCGGCTGCTGGTCTCCGACATCGAGACGCAGATGACCTGGTGGGTGAAGCACGGCTTCATGAAGTCCATGATCCCCCTGCGGGACATCGTCAACACCAGCTTCGTCGAGGCGGCGGCGCGCGAGTTGTCCGAGTGAGGATCGCCAAGGTCCTCGTCGCCAACCGCGGCGAGATCGCCGTGCGCGTCATCCGGGCCTGCCGCGAGCTCGGGCTGGGCACCGTGGCCGTGTTCTCCGAGGCGGACCGCGAGGCCCTGCACGTGCTGATGGCCGACGAGGCGTACCCCATCGGGCCGGCCCCGGCCACCGAGAGCTACCTGGCCATCGAGCGCATCGTCCGCGTGGCCAAGGCCGCCGGCGCCGATGCCGTCCATCCCGGGTACGGGTTCCTCGCCGAGAACGCGGCCTTCGCCGAGGCCTGCGCCGAGGCCGGCCTGACGTTCGTGGGTCCGCCGGCGGCGGCGATCCGCGCCATGGGCGACAAGACGGCGGCTCGCCGGCTGGCCCGCGGGCTGGGCGTGCCGACGGTGCCCGGCACGCTCGAGCCGCTCGGGAGCGACGAGGAGGCGGTCCGGGTCGCGCGCGAGCTCGGCTTTCCCGTCATGATCAAGGCCGCCCTGGGCGGCGGCGGCAAGGGCATGCGGCTCGTGCGCCGGCCCGAGGAGCTGGAGCCGGCCCTCCGCCTGGCGCGCGGGGAGGCCGGCAGCGCCTTCGGGGACGCCTCCATCTACCTGGAGCGCGCCATCGCCGAGCCGCGCCACATCGAGGTGCAGGTGATGGCGGATAGCCACGGCCACGTCGTCCACCTGGGCGAGCGCGAGTGCTCGATTCAGCGCCGTCACCAGAAGCTGGTCGAGGAGTGTCCCTCGCCCGTGGTCGACGCCGCGGTGCGCCAGCGCCTGGGCGAGGCCGCCTGCCGCGTGGCCCGGACGGCCGGCTACGTCAACGCCGGGACGGTGGAGTTCCTCGTCGACGCCGAAGGGAACGCCTATTTCCTCGAGATGAACACGCGCCTGCAGGTGGAGCACCCGGTGACCGAGCTCGTCACCGGCCGGGATCTCGTCCGCGATCAGCTCCGCGTCGCGGCCGGCGAGCCGCTCGGCTACGCCCAGGGCGACGTCCGCTGGCAGGGCGCGGCCATCGAGTGCCGGATCAACGCCGAGGATCCGTTCGGCGGCTGGCTGCCTTCGCCCGGAACGATCACCGGGCTGCGGGCGCCGGCCGGGCCCGGGGTGCGCGAGGACTCCGGCATCTACCAGGGCTACACGGTGCCGCGCTACTACGACACCCTGCTCGCCAAGCTGGTGGTGTGGGGCGCCGACCGGAGCGCCGCGATCGAGCGCATGAGCCGGGCCCTGGCGGAATACCGCATCGTGGGGCTGAAGACCACCATCCCTCTGCTGAAGTCGGTCGTGAGCCATCCGGACTTCAGGGCGGGGCGCCTGTCCACGGGATTCCTCGACCGCGTCATGCCCGATCTCACTGCGGCCGAGACGCGCTCGGCCACCATCGCCGTCATCGCCGCCGTGCTCGCGCGCTACGAGGGGCTGGGCCGGAGCGCGCTGTTGCCGGCGCCGCGCAGTGCCTGGCGCTGGGGCCGCCCATGAAATTCGTCGCCACCACCGGGGACCGCGCCGAGCCGGTCGACATCACCGGGGCCGATGGCGCCTATCGGGTGACGATCGGCGACCAGGTCTGGGAGGTCGATGCCCGCCGCACGGCTCCGGGCATGTACTCGCTGCTCATCGGGGGCGTCTCCTACGTCGCCGACGTCGACGAGCGCGAGGGCGTGAGCCTCGTGCACGTCGGCGGCGAGACCCACACGGTACAGGTCGAGGAACACACGCGCTACATGATCCGCACGCGGGGAGGGGCCAGCGCCCCGCGCGGCGCGCGGACGATCACGGCCCCGCTGCCCGGGCGGATCACCCAGGTGGCGGTGCAGGCCGGCGACGCCGTGGCCCCGGGCGACACGCTCGTCGTCATCGAGGCCATGAAGATGGAGAACGAGTTCAAGGCCTCCGCGGCGGGACGGGTCGTCGAGGTGCGGGTGGCGCCGGGGCAGGCCGTGAACGCCGGGGATGTACTATTGGTGATCGGGCCATGACCGGCGACGCCATCGTCTTCCGCAACGTCGACAAGTACTTCGGCGCGCTGCACGTCCTGCGCGGCATCAACCTGACCGTGGCGCCGGGCGAGGTGGTGGTGGTGTGCGGGCCCTCCGGCTCGGGCAAGAGCACGCTCATCCGCTGCGTCAACGCGCTCGAGCGCGTGCAGGCCGGCGAGATCGTCGTGCTCGGCCAGACTCTCACCAACGGCAGCGCCAACCTCTCGCGCCTGCGCACCCAGGTCGGGATGGTGTTCCAGTCCTTCAACCTCTTTCCCCACATGACGGCGCTGGAAAACATCATGCTGGCGCCGAGGAAGGTGCGGAGGCTCACCCGGGCCGAGGCCCAGGACATCGCCCGGACGCTGCTCGAGCGGGTCGGCCTGCGCGACAAGGCCGCGAGCTATCCGGCCAACCTCTCGGGCGGCCAGCAGCAGCGGGTGGCCATCGCCCGGGCCCTGGCCATGCAGCCCAAGATCATGCTCTTCGACGAGCCCACCTCGGCCCTCGATCCCGAGATGATCAACGAGGTGCTCGACGTCATGACCACCCTGGCCGGCGAGGGCATGACGATGATGTGCGTGACCCACGAGATGGGCTTCGCCCGCCGGGTCGCCCACCGGGTGATCTTCATGGACGAGGGGCAGGTGGTGGAGGAGGGCAAGCCGGACCAGTTCTTCGCGTCGCCGAAGTCCGACCGGGGGCGGCAGTTCCTGTCCAAGATCCTCACACACTAGGAGGCGTTCGATGAAACGGATGCTCGCGCTCGTCCTCACCCTGGCCCTCGCACTGGCGGCGGCGCCGGCGCTCGCCCAGGACACGCTCGGCAAGATCAAGCAGAGCGGGGTCCTGACCATCGGCACCCGCACGGGCTCGCCGCCGTTCGCCTACGTGAACAAGAACAACGAGTGGGTGGGATTCTCCATCGACCTGGTGGAGATGCTCGTCAAGCCCGAGGTGGAGAAGGCGGTCGGCCGGCCCGTCAAGATCGAGAAGAAGGAGTCCACGCCGCCGACCCGCATCCCGCTGCTCAGCTCCAACGCCGTGGACCTGATCGCCGGCACCATGACCGACACGGCCGAGCGGCGCAAGTCGGTCGACTTCAGCCTCACGTTCTTCTACACGGGGGCGCAGTTCATGGTGAAGAAGGGCAGCCCCATCCGGAGCATCAAGGACATCGCCGGCAAGCGGATCGCTACCCAGCAGGGCTCGACCAACGAAAAGATCCTGCGCGAGAAGTATCCCCAGGCCCAGTTGCGGGCCTTCCCCGATCAGCCGGCCGCCTTCCAGGCCCTGACCCAGGGCCAGGTCGACGCCTATACCAATGACGGCATCCAGCTCTACGGGATCAAGGCCAAGGCCCCGAACCCGAACGACTGGGAAGTGGTCGGCGACTTCTACTCGGAGGAGCCATACGGCATGGCCATGCGCAAGGGCGACGCCAAGCTCAAGGTGGCGGTCGACACCGGGCTGCGCCGGGGGTTCGAGTCGGGCAAGTACTTCGAGATCTACGACAAGTGGTTCGGCCCCAGGGGCGAGCTGCCGTACCCGATGACGCCCCAGGTGAAGGCCTATCTACTGAAGCAGATCGGCAAGTAGCGCGACCGACCCTCCGGCGTGAGCTACACGTTCGACTGGAGCGTGCTCTGGAGCGGCCAGTCGGGAGCCTGGCTGCTCCAGGGCCTCCTCACCACGGTGCAGATCTCGGCGCTGGGCTGGCTGCTGGCCGTGGGGCTGGGGATCGTGGCGGGAGCCCTGCGCACGGTGACGTTCCGGCCCCTGCGCTGGGCGGCCACGGCCTACGTCGAGTTCTTCCGCAACGTGCCGCTGCTGGTGTGGATGTTCTTCTGGTACTTCGGCGTGCCGCCCCTGCTGCCCCGCCCCATCCAGGACTGGCTCTACGACCACGGCGCCGAGTTCTGGGCGGGGATGTTCGCGCTGGGGGTCTACCATGGAGCCCGCTTCAGCGAGGTGATCCGCTCGGGCATCCAGTCGATCCCCCGCACCCAGTTCGAGGCGGCGCAGGCCATCGGGCTCACCACGTTTCAGGCCTACCGGCTCGTCATCCTGCCCGTCGCCCTGCGCCTCATCGTACCGCCGGGCACCAGCGAATCGTTGAATCTGCTGAAGAACTCCTCGGTGGCCCTGACCATCAGCGTGGCCGAGCTGACGTTCCAGACCCGGCAGATCGAGACGTACACGGCCCGGGCCATCGAGGCCCTGACCGCGGGCACCCTGATCTACCTGGTGCTGTGCCTGTCGATCGCGACGGTCATGGGCCGGCTCGAGCGCCACTACGCCATTCCCGGGCTGATCGCCCGGGTGGGACCGGGATAGACGATGGACATCGGGGTCGTCGTCAACAACTTCCAGTTCCTGATCGTCCAGGGGCTGATCGGCATCGGCCCGTTCATCGGCGGCACCCTGCGGCTGGCCATCCCGGCCATGATCCTGGGCTTCGTGCTCGGCATCTTCGTCGGCCTGGCCCGCCTGGCCGGCCAGCCCTGGATCCGGCTGCCGGCCACCGTCTACGTCGAGTTCTTCCGGGGCGTGCCGCTGGTCATGGTGATCTTCTGGATCTGGTTCATCATTCCCCAGCTCCTGCGCCTGCCGATTCCGGAGTACGGGGTGGCCCTCACCGCGTTCGTGATCTTCGAGGCGGCCTACTTCGGCGAGATCGTGCGGGCCGGCATCCAGTCCGTGCCCCGCGGGCAGGTGGAGGCGGCGACGGCGCTGGGCCTGACGGCAGCGAAGACGATGACGTACGTGGTGCTGCCCCAGGCCCTGCGCAACATGGTGCCCTCGCTGGTCACCCAGATGATCGTGCTCTTCAAGGACACGTCGCTGGCCTCGATCATCGGCTACGTCGACCTCACCAAGGCCGCCCAGATCGTCAACAACCGGGAGATCCGCCCCTTCGAGCTCTACCTGTTCATCGCCGTGGTCTACTGGATCTTCACGTATTCGATGTCGCGCCTGGCCCGGCGCTTCGAGCGACAGCTCGGCGTCGCCTGAGCCGGCGATCGGGAGAAGGCAAGACATGGCTCACGCCCCGGCCCCCAGCTTCTTCGAGACCGTCAATAGCTATTTCGACAAGGCGGCGGCGCTCTGCGATTATCCGCCCGGCCTGCTGGAGCAGATCAAGGTCTGCAACAGCGTCTACGCGGTCCAGTTCCCGGTGCGGACCTCGCGCGGCTACGAAGTGTTCTCGGGCTGGCGGGTCCAGCACAGCCACCACCGGATCCCCGTCAAGGGCGGCATTCGCTTTGCCCCCACCGTGGACGAGGACGAGATCAAGGCCCTGGCCGCGCTGATGACCTACAAGTGCGCGATCGTCGACGTCCCCTTCGGCGGGGCCAAGGGTGGCGTGCGCATCGACGCCAAGAACTACACGGCCCAGGAGCTCGAGCAGGTGACCCGCCGCTACACGGCCGAGCTCATCAAGAAGAACTTCATCGGTCCCGGCGTGGACGTGCCAGCTCCCGACTACGGCACCGGCCCCCGCGAGATGGCCTGGATCTACGACACCTATTCGGCCTTCCACCCCGGCGCCATCGACGGCATGGCCTGCGTGACCGGCAAGCCAGTGAGCCAGGGCGGCATCCGGGGCCGGGTGGAGGCCACCGGGCGCGGTGTCTGCTTCGCCCTGCGGGAGGCCTGCTCGGTGAAGGAGGACATGAAGGCGCTGGGTCTTTCCCCCGGGCTCGAGGGCAAGACGGTCGTCGTGCAGGGGTTGGGCAACGTGGGCTACCACACGGCGAAGTTCCTCCAGGGGGCCGGCTGCATCATCGTCGGACTGTCGGAGCGCGACGGGGCCATCCACCGTCCGGACGGCCTCGATGTCGAAGCCGTGATCAAGCACCAGAAGGAGCGCGGCTCGCTCCTCGACTTCCCCGGGGCCAGGAACATCACGCCGACCAACCTGGCCCTGGAGCTCGAGTGCGACATCCTCGTGCCGGCCGCGCTGGAGAACCAGATCACCGCCGACAACGCCCCGCGCCTGAAGACCAAGATCCTGGCCGAGGCCGCCAACGGCCCCACCACCGCCGCCGCCGAGGCGATCCTGCTCGAGCGGGAAGTGCTCATCATCCCCGACGTCTACATCAACGCGGGCGGGGTGACGGTGTCCTACTTCGAGTGGGTGAAAAACCTCTCCCACGTCCGCTTCGGCCGGGTGGGCAAGCGCTTCGAGGAGGCGGCCTTCGACCGGATGCTGAGCGCCGTCGAGAAGGCGACCGGCCGCTTCTTCTCGGAAGAGGACCGCCGGCG
>DASTFB010000114.1 GCA_035709005.1 Candidatus Methylomirabilota bacterium
GGCACGGGTGCGGGTCATGCGCCGCTATGGTAGCATCCGCACCTCACCCTTCGACTCGACGAGGAGCGACGATGGCGGACTTCAAGATCTGGATGAACGGCACGCTCGTGGAGCAGGCCCAGGCGGTGCTTCCCGTCAACAGCGCCGCGGTGTTCTACGCGACCAACGTGTTCGAGGGCCTCCGCGCGTACTGGAACGACCGCGATGGGGAGCTGCACGCCTTCCGGCTGGCCGACCACTTCGCCCGCCTGCGCGAGTCGATGAAGATGATGCGCTTCAAGGTGCCCTACGGGGACGACGACCTCTACGCGGCCGTACGCAGCGTGCTGGCCGGCAACGACGTCCGCGAGGACGTGCACATGCACATGGTGGCCTACGTGCTGGGTCCCGGCCTGGATTCCACGACGCCCACCGGCCTCTACATCAATCCCCGCAAGCGGCCACGGGTCACGGAAGGCAAGGGACTGGCCTGCTGCGTGTCGTCGTGGGTACGGACGTCCGACAACGCCATCCCCATCCGCCTCAAGTGCGGGGCCAACTACCAGAACGGCCGCCTGGCCCGGCTGCAGGCCAAGGCCGACGGCTACGACGACCTGGTCATGCTGAACCAGCGGGGCAAGGTCGCCGAGGGCACCGGGGCCACCTTCATGATGGTCCGCAAGGGGCGCATCGTCACCCCGGGCACCAGCAACGACATCCTCGAGTCGATCACCCGGACGACGCTGATGGAGTACCTCTGCCCCACCGTGCTGGGCATGGAGGTAGTCGAGCGGGACATCGACCGCACCGAGCTCTACACCGCCGAGGAGGCGTTCCTCTGCGGCAGCGGCTACGAGATCACGCCCATCACGTCCATCGATCGCTTCCCGCTGGGCACCGGCGAGGTTGGACCGATCACCCGGAGCATCGCCAAGGCCTACATGGATCTGGTGCGTGGCGTGGACACCCGCCACCCGGAATGGCGCACACCCACCTACAAGCCGGTGACCCTCTAGGGGCTGTCCCGCCGGCTCAGGCGAACCGGATGTCGGCTGTCCCTTCGTAGGTGCCGCCGTGGGTGTCGCGGAAGGTCACCCGTAGCGGCCCGGGACCGGTGGCCTTGAACGCGAAGGTGAACGAGGGGTTCTCGCTGACGCTCTGAGTCGTGTCGAAGGCGATGATCGTCTTGCCGAGATAGGCGACCTCGACCCGATTGATGTAGTGGTAATTCCGCCGGACGATCTGCCCCTGCTTGTCGCGCTCCACGCGCTCCATCGGGTGGATCACCAGCGTGCGCACGCGCACGGTGTCGCCCGCCGTGATGTTGGTCGGGACCCGGATCCGGACCTTGCCGATCTCGGGCATCGGGCGCCTAGCCTCCGCACCCGCTGAACGTCACCTTCACCTCGCGCTTGACCTGGAGCAGCGTGCCGTCGCTGAGCTCGGCGATGGCCCGCACGTCGCCCGTCTCTCCCAGCCGCACGGTGGCCCCGACGAGGGCCTGACCGGCTTCCGGGGTCAGCGTGGCGCGCGCGATGATCGGGATACGGTTCTTGTCGGCGACGAAGTACACGTGCTTGACCCACTTGCCCGCCGTCATCGGCGCGCCGACCTCCACTGAGACCGGCACGACCGCGCCGTTCTCGGCGATGAGCGGGACCTCCAGCGTGACCGTCCGGGCCCCGTCCTGCAGCGGACGGCTGCCGAACAGCCGCTTCAGCCCGTCCTGCACGCTCTCGTGCACGCCGAACTGCTGTGCCTGGGCCGGACGGGGGGCCACGAGTGGCACCGCCCCGCCCGTCCCGACGAGCCCGAGCATTCCGAGGACCCTGAACAGCGCGCGCCGGGTCATGCGGGAAGTATACCTCCGGCCGCTCCCCGAGCCAGCCGGGGCACGAGGTTAGTGGGTGGATATTGACAGCGCCGGCGCCGGGTAGCTGCGATGGCGGGTATGGACTTCCTTCGGCGTGGTCCTGGACTTAGGGCTGCCGGATCGCCGCTATTCAACGTTCTCCACGGACTCGGGGGGCGATGAGGGGGGTTCCCCGAGAGCCCGTGGATGAAGGACGTCGATCGCCCAGCCGACATCAAGATGGTCCCCCAGCCAGCCTGGACACGACGTCCGTGCGTGGATGCTGAGGCCCTGCGCGATGTGTCCGGCACGAAGCACGTGCACCGGATTGGCGGGTGCTGCGGCAGGCTCCGGCGCTTCAGGCAGGAGGCGGCCATCCGGTCTGCGGAATCGCAGCGTCCCGTCGGGCCCTCGATCGACCTGAAAGCCCTCCTCGTGGACCGCCCGGTGGTGGTTGCGACAGAGCAGCGTGAGGTTCGAGAGTGTCGTTGGGCCACCTTGAGCCCAGTGGCGGATGTGATGCCCCTGGCCGAAGCGCACGCCACAGCCGGGGAAGCGGCAGCCGCGGTCCCGATGCTGGAGCGCCCTGCGTAAAGCCGGCGGGATCGTGCGCGTTCGAGCGCCGACTTCCAGCAGGCGGCCCTCCTGGTCGTGGCGCATCACAACTCGACTGGTATCGCACGCCAGGCGCTGGGACGTTTCCGCGGAAACGCGTGTGCCCTCCTCGAGGACGGACTGACCGGGTGCGTCCTGGTCCGCCAGGACCTCGGCGTCGACGTGGACCACCACCTGATAATGCTCCCCCGGGGTCCCGGGCTCGAGCCCGTGGTGCAGGGCCGTCTCGGCCAGCAGCGCCAGGGCGTCGGCCTGCTGCTGAGCCAGCGTGGACGTGTCCGGGTAAAAGGAGGATGCTCCCGCAGGAACGTCGGCCGAGCTGGGGTCCGTCTCGGCGGGGCGCTGCTGCTCCATGGCGCGCGCTTTCTGACACAGCGCCTCCCGGGCCGCCGTCAGCGCCTGCACGACCAGCGCGCCGACCTCGGGCTCCAGCCGCCCGCGCAGGACCACCATGCCGTCTTCATCCTGATACACGTGCAGCGCCCGGCTCCTGTGCCGCCGTGCGGCTTCCTGAGCTTCGGCCTGCCGGTCGACCTTGCGCCAGCCCCGCACGATCCGCTCGACGTGCTCGGCCGTCCCGGCCCGCCCGACCGCGAGCAGACGTTCTTCGGTCTCGGCGGTGGCTACGCGGGTCAAAGCCCGCACCTTGGCGTACGAGAGCTCCCCGCGGGCCAACGCCTGGGCCAGCAACGGCAGTCCACCCAGAGCCCGCGCCACACGGACGCGCTCGCGCGCCGCCCCCAGGTCCATCCCCACCCGCCACGCCAGCCAGTGGGCGCAGGACTTGAATCCGTTGCCCCAGCCGCCGCGCGCGTCGAACTCGCGAATCAGATCCAGGAGGCGGGCGGTCGCGGCGTCCAGGTGGGCCGCCAGCTCGGCGATCTCGTCGCCCAGCCGGTCGAGCTCTGCGGTGCGATCGTCGGTGGCAATGCGAATCGACGAGTGAATCTCCATGGCGCCCCCTTCGTTGGAGCGACTCTACACCCTGATTTCGGAGCCACCTGGCTGGCGCCAGGAGGGGCGATCCACGGACATACGCCGTTTTCCCTCTCTCGCCTCCGAACGCTCATCGTGCGATCAACGCGCCACGCAAAGGGAGCATCTGCTGCGTAGTGCCGACCGAGCGCCGTTGTCATTCAGGGAGATTGTCAAGGGGAAATTGCGCCCGATTTTTCGTAGAAGCGTCTCCAGGAACTCTTCCTGCCGCTGCCCCATACTCTTGGTAGCGCCATCCCCACAGTTGCTGTACCGATTACGTGGCGTCACACTAAATGCCCATATGATTCGTGAGGAAGAGTGCCGACGCGTGCCCATCCTGATCCGCCGGTACCGCCCCGATGACGCCGAGCGGCTGCTCGAAGCAGCCCGGGAATCGGTCGAGCAGATCTTTCCCTGGATGCCGTGGGCGCGTTCCGGATACTCGCTGGAGGACAGTCGCGCCTGGATCGCGCACTGCGAGGCCACGTGGGCTCAGGGCGTGGAGTACAACTTCGCCATCGTGGATCAGGACGATCGCTACCTCGGAGGGTGCGGACTCAATCAGCTCAACCGCGGGCACCGAGTCGCGAATCTGGGTTACTGGGTGCGCACCTCAGCCAGGGCGCGAGGTATCGCCACCGCGGCCGTCCCCGCGCTGGCCGATTTCGCCTTTCGGGAGACGGATCTCGCACGTCTCGAGATCGTGGTGGCCGTCGGCAACGCGGCCAGTCATCGGGTGGCGGAAAAGAGCGGAGCGATCCGCGAGGGGCTCGCCCACGATCGGCTACATCTGCACGGTCGGCAGCACGACGCGGTCGTCTACGCGCTGCTACGCCCTAGGCCCCACCCGCATTCGGGATGATCGGCAGCAGCAGGTAGGCGTCCCGCCCGCCGCCGGCGTGCAGGGTCACCGTGCCGCCGAAGACGTCCTTGGGCCGGTTGTCGGGATCGTCGTGGGTCATGCCGCCCGTCCCCCGGGTGGCGTAGTGGAACTTCCTGGCGAACTCGGAGAGCTCTCCCTCGTACTCGTAATCCTTCCCGCGCACGGTGAGCGCCACCCGCCAGCCCGCGGGCACCACGATGCAGGAGGGGACGATCTCCACGTCGCACTCGTACACCGCGCCCGGGGTGAGTGGTTCCACGCGGTCGTGGGGATGGTACGGCTGGTAGGGCCTGCTGCGCAGGGAGTCGAGCCGGCGGTGCGAGGCGCGCAGCCAGCCGTTGGCGATCGGGGTGTTGGGATCGGTCGAGCCCATGAAGGTCACTTCCTTGCCCTGCGGGTCGAACACCCGGACGATCAGGAACAGGTCGGCGTCCCTCGTGGAGGACGACACGAAGAGCTTGGCCGCCATCGGTCCCGTGATCTCCGTCTCCTGCTCCACCGGAGGCAACCAGAAGGTCACTCCGTTGCCCAGAGCCTCATAGGCCACCTCGCCGGCGCGGGCGACGGGCGTCGGGCTCAGGGCCAGACCGACCGGGTCGAGGTAGAGCTTGGTCCACCGGGTGCGGGCCAGCGGCCATTCGCGCTCGGCGCGCAGGACGAACTTCTCCCCGGGATGGCGGATGTTCAGCATGACCCGCGGGGTCTTGTCCCAGCCGTTGTCGATGCCCTTGAGGAAATAGTCGAAGAACCGCTTCTGGAGATCCAGGCCGTAGGCGCTGTAGAAGAGCGACCAGTGTGAGTCGCCATGGGCCTCCAGCCACTTCTGCGCGGCCGGCGCGTCCACGAAGCCGTTGAAGTTGCCGCGGGGATGGATGCCCTGACCGCCCCAGTTGGCGCAGCTGAGCAGGGGCGTCGTCACACGCGACAGATCGGCCGAGCGTGAGCGGTGCCACTCGTCGTCGAGCGGATGCTTCTTGAGCTCCTCGTAGACGTTCACCCGATTCTTGGCCAGCTCCTCGTCGGACAGCGTGATGGGCCCCGCCACCGACTCGCCGGTGTTCGGGTTCTTCCGGGCGCGCTGTCCCATCCCGTACTGGATGGCGGAGACCTGATGCTTGGCCCAGCGCTCCTGGAACTGGCTCAGGATGCCGCCGTGGTAGCCGGAGTCGCGGTAGCGATCGTTCTGACCTTCCCACGGGATGATCGCGGCCAGGTGCGGCGGGTGCATCCCGGCCACGCGCCACTGGTTCGACGCGTAGTAGGAGATGCCCAGCATGCCGACCTTGCCGTTGCACCACGGCTGGGTCCCCGCCCACTCGATGCACCGGTACAGGTCCTCGATCTCTCGGGCCGAATTGCAATCCATGAAGCCTGGTGACCAGCCGGCGCCCCGGGAGTCCACCCGGATCACGACGTAGCCGTGCGGGACCCAGCGCTCGGGATCGGTGGTCTCCCAGTTCTGGTACTTGTTGGTCGAACCCTGGAGGATCTCGGGGTGGTCCGCGATCATCTTCCCCCACTGGTGGGGATACCCCTCCGGGAACGCCAGGCCCTTCGCGTACACCCCGTAGCTGACGATCACCGGATACCGGTCGTCCTCGATCGGCCGGAAGACGTCGGCCCGGAGCACGAGGCCGTCCTCCATGGGGATCGCCTCGTGCCAGGTGATGCGCATGCCGTCGCGGATCTCGGTGCGCGCCTTCACGTCGGGGAATTCGCTCATGCTGGTGATCTCCTTGCAGGCGCCTAAAGAGGCCCGAACGCCCTCACCAGAGCTCGCGGGAGGCCAGGTGGGCTCCCTCCACCAGCGAGCGCAGCTTGTGCCACACGATGTTGGTGTCGACCTGAACGCGCCCGGCGAAGGTCCCGAACCCACAGTCGCAGCCGGCGATGACGTTCTCCCGCCCCACCACCTGGGCGTACCGTCCGATGCGCTCCGCCACCAGCTCCGGGTGCTCGATGAAGTTGCTGGTGGTGTCGATCACTCCGGGGATGAGGAGCTTGCCCGCGGGCAGCTTCACGTCCTTCCACACCTTCCACTCGTGCTCGTGGCGGGGATTGGCGGCCGCGAACACGAGCCCGGCCGGACGCCCCGCGATCACGATGTCCACGATGTCCTTCAGGGGAACGTCGCGGTGGTGGGGACCGCCGGTGCTGGCCCAGCAGATGTGCATGCGCATCCGTTCGGCGGGAATGTCGGCGACGGCGTGGTTGAGGACTTCCACGTGCATGGCCGCCACCTTGCGGAACTCGGCCAGAGTCAGATGGGCGAACTGGGTGTGCCGGCCCAGGGCCAGGTCCGGACAGTCGAGCTGCAGGATGAATCCGGCGTCCACGATGGCCCGGTACTCGCGCTTCATCACGTCAGCCAGCGTGGCCAGAAAGAGCTCATCGCTCGAGTAGTACCGGTTCTGCAGGAACCGCCCGATCTGGCCGGGTGAGGGCGAGGTCATGAAGACCTCCTCGCCGGCGCCGGCGGTCGCCGCCTTCAGGGTCTCGATGTCCCGCTCCACCGCCGGCCAGTCCTTCCAGGTGACCGGGCCCGTGCAGGCCGGCCGCTTCTGGAACGGCGGCGCGAACTGCCGGGCGAGCTCGGTCCACTCGGGGAACTCTTCGGCATCCGGGTTGGGCCAGGGCGTGCTCTCCCCTTCGAACCCCGTCAGCCGGTCCTTGACGTAGATCGTGTAGTCGGCCCGGCCCTGCTCGCCGTCGTTGACGACCGACACGCCGAGCTCGACCTGCTTCTTCACCGCCTCGGCGACCGCCGATCGTACGCGCGCGTGAAACGCCGCCTCGTCGACCAGCCGGCCTTCTTCGCGCTCGCGCAGCAGGGCGAGCAGGTCCCGGGGTCGAGGCAAGCTGCCGGTGTGCGTGGTGAGGATGCGGGTGGTGCTGCGTTTCATGGGCCGGGCTGGTCCTCACGCGCCGGCCAGGCCTTCACGGGCTCGGGATGCCGGTCGGGTCCCGCCTGCACCCGGTACAGCACCATGCGGGTCAGGCTCTGGACGCGGTGCACCTCGCCGGCCGGAAAGATGACGGTGGCGCCAGGCCCCAGCTTGATCTCCCGGCGCCCGTCGTTGAAGAGCCCTTCGCCCTCGAGAATGTAGTAGATCTCGTCGGCCGTGGGATGAGAGTGGATGGGCGAGGTCTGACCCGGCTCCCAGCCGACCACGCTGATGGAGCAGTGCGGGGTGTCGGCCAGCGTGGTGTAGACGTGGTGGTCGGGGGAGAACTTCAGCGAGCCTCGCAGATCGAGAATGTCCATCCTGTCCTCCCTAGGACCGCGCGGGCTCCCGCTCCCAACGCGCGTGGTAGACGCTCCAGCCCGGGACGATGTCCTTGCAGTTGATGACGGTGTAGTCCTCCAGAATCTTGATCCCGTGCTCGACGTTCGGCGGGAACAGCATACCGCCGCCGGCCTCGATCAGATTCTCTTCGCCGCCGATGAACCCGCGGACCTTGCCCTGCAGCGCGACCTGGATCTGCTCGTTAGGGTGCGCGTGGGGCTTGCCCTCCGTCCCCGCGGGATAGAACATGTACGCCACCTCGATCCGTTCCCCGGTGATGGTCGGCCCGCGTCCCGATGAATATTTGGGCGTGATGAAGTCGGACTCCATCTCCTCCCACTTGAAGAAGACCGGACCTCCCGCCCCGCCGGGCCCGACGCTGGCCAGCGGCCCCACGTCCTGGAATCCGATCACCTCCATGTCGGTCAGGACCTGGACCTCGTGCACGGTGTTGGGGCGAATCAGGACGGCCTCGCCCGGCCCGACCAGCTTTTCGTCGTCGCCCACGCGATAGGTCGCCTGCCCGCGCAGGATGGAGTGCACCTGCTCGCGGCGGCTGGCGTGGCTGGGCACCTTGCTGCCGCCCGGATAGCGCACGCGGGCCACCGCGATCTTCTCCCCCCGGAGCACGGAGCCAGTGGCCGGGCTGTGCTCGGGATAGAGCATTCTCTCTTCCAGCTCGCTCCACTTGAATACCGGCATGTCGTGTCTCCCGCGTGCCGATCCGTAGACGACTAGCGACTCGGGGCGAAGCCCCGCGCGTACGCCGCCCCCGAGCTCGAGCCGTCCACGGCCTTGCCAGCGATCCCGTGCGACATATCCTTGGCCGTGAGGAAGACGACGTCCGCGTCCGGCGTCGCCATCGCCGCATGCACGGCGTTGGCCGGGATGTAGATCAGGGAGCCGGCTTCCCCGCGTGACTTCACGCCGGCCACCTCGCTCTCCAGCGTTCCCTGCATGACGTAGATCCACTGCTCGTTGGGATGGCTGTGGGGCCGGCTGCCGGTGCCCCGCGGCATCCGCATCAAGCCGATCTGGATGCGCTCGCCCTCGACGACGGGCCCATGGGAGGTGGAGTAACCGGGGCCGGCGTCGATCGTGTTCAGCCGGTCGAGGTCGAACGTGTAACGTCCGCTTCCGGCTTTGATGGCGCCTTCCGTCTTCGGCCTCGCGGCGATCGGCTTGGCGGCGACCTTCTTCACGGCTGCCTTTCTCGCGACCTTCTTCTTCACGGCCATCGCGTGGCTCCTTCCTGTGTCGGGGGGGGGAACCGCCCTGGGGTGACGCAGACGCTAAGCGCCCGGCGCAGCCAAGTCAAGATGGCTTTCCCGCACGGTCCTTGACAACTCGGGGCGCCGCGACGGAGCATCGGGCCATGAGCGCAGCCAGGGTCTTGATCTTCGCGCCTGCCGATCAGACCGGCGCCTCGCACGAGAAGCTCGAGGAGCACGGGTGTGAGCTGGTCCTGGGCAAAGCGTCCTGGGACACCCCCCAGGGGCACAACGAAGCCGAGATGGCGGTGCTGGCCAAAGGCTGCGATGCCCTGGTGGGCACGTCGATCCGCAGCACGCCCATCAGCCGCGCCATCATGAAGAGCTCGGATCGGCTGCGCATCGTGGCCAAGTACACGATCGGCGTGGACGACGTGGACGTGGAGGCGGCGACGGAGCTGGGCATCCTGGTCACGCACAGCCCCACCGAATCCAACTGGGGCGGCGTGGCCGAGGGCACCATCGCGGCCATGCTGACGATGCTCAAGAAAGCCCGGGAGCGGGACCGGCACCTGAAGGCGAATGGAGGCTGGCGAGACCCCGGCCTGCAGGGGACGTACGTGGGGGCGCGTGCCGACGGGTACCCGGGCCTCACCATCGGGCTCATCGGCCTGGGCCGGATCGGTAGCCGCGTGGCCACGCTGCTGCGGCCCTGGAACGTGAAGCTCCTGGCCACCGACCCGTACGTTCCCGAGGCCAAATTCGCCCAGTACGGCGTCAGCCGCGTAGACCTGCCCACGCTGCTCCACGAGTCCGACGTCGTGAGCCTGCACGTCGTGCTGACCCGGGAAACGCGGCACATGATCGGCGCGCCCGAGCTGGCGTTGATGAAGCCCACCGCCATTCTGATCAACACGTCGCGGGGCCCCTGCGTGCAGGAGCCAGCCCTCATCGAAACCTTGCTGAAGGGGCAGATCGCCGGCGCCGCGCTGGACGTCTTCGAGGAAGAGCCGCTCTCGCTGGACAGCCCCTTGCGCAATCTGGGCGACAAGGTCCTGCTCTCCCCGCACATGGTCTCGGCCAACGTGGGCAGCGGGCTGGGGCCGGGCATCCGCTGGGCCACCGACTCGGTGCTCTGCGCCCTGCGGGGCGAGGTGCCCGACAACGTCTACAACACGGAGGTCATCCCTCGCTGGGAGCGCCGCTTCGGCGGCGCGAGCGTCTTGGCTACTTCAGCTCCAGGGGCCGCCCGTCCAGATCCTCGGCCCGCTCGACCCGGATGAGCACCCCGAAGCCCTTCTTGTCGGGATCGCGCTCCTTCTCCGGTTGAATGAGCCGTCTCCAGATCTCCTCGTAGACGGGGCCGGCCTTGTGGATCTTGGCGGTGCCGTAGAAGCGCGCCACGCCGCCCTTCGGCAAGAGGCCGCTCTCGCGAAGCTGGGCCTTGCGCAGGAAGACGGTGATCTTGGTGCCGTCATTGAGGTTGGCGTTCGTGGAGCCCCGGCCCCGCTCCCACAGCGCGAGGTGCTCGTCGTCGTAGACCATCGTGCTGCCCCGGGGGCTCACCTGGGCGAAGCCGTTCGGCAGCACCGTCGCCACCAGACAGACGTTGGCGGGGAAGGCCGTGTTGATGTGCTCGTGCAGCGCCCTGGGAATGGTGGCCATGAACGCTCCTAGCGCGCGATGTCCACCGCGCGGCCGGCGTCGGACGACTGGACGATCGCCTCCAGCACGGCGATCGTGGACACGCCCACCTCGCCATCGACCTCCGGCCTGGTCCTCTCCCGCACGCAGCGGGCGAACTCGGTCAGCTCCTCCACGATCGGGTCCACCGGCGTCAGCGGCACCGCCGTCCGCTCGGCCTGGCCGCGGCGAGCGAGCAGCAGGCGCGCCCCGTCGGCCTCGTGCCAGGCCTGGGCCTCGGTGCCGTGCAGCGTGATCGCTGACCCGCGGTTCGCGTGCACCCACGAGGTGCCGAGGTAGCCGAGGCTGCCCGACGCGAACTCGAAGAGGATGGAGGTGGTGTCGTCGATCTCGGCGTCCGGGAGAGCTACCCGGCGAGAGAAGGCCGTCACGCGGGCGATGGGGCCGAGAAAGTACTGGTAGGTGTCGACGTGGTGGATCCCCAGGTTGGTCATGGCGCCTCCCGGTGTCTCGGCCCGCACGAGCCGCCAGACCCCGGGCTTGAAGGAAAAGCCGATGTCGGCCGAGAAGTTGCCCTCGATCTGGACCACGCGTCCCAGGGCGCCCTCGTCGATGAGGCGCTTGAGGGCCCGGCTGGCCGCCTGCCGGCGCCGCTGATGCCCCACCGCCAGCACGACGCCCGCCTGCCGGCATGCGTCGGCGGCGCGCCGGGCGTCGGCCAGCGTGAGGGCGAATGGCTTCTCCACGAAGACGTGTTTACCGGCCTTGGCCGCCGCGACCATCTGGTCGGCGTGAGCCGAGTGGAGCGTCGTGATGATGACGCCCTCGACCTCCGGGTCGGCCAGAACCGCCTCAAAGCTCGGCAGATCGCGGCACCCGTAGGTCTTGGCGAAGGCCGCGCGGGTCTCGGGGGTTCGGCTGGTGCAGGCGACGATGCGCAGGCCGGTCCCCTTGGCCACCGCGTCGGCGAGCGTCCGCCCCCAGCCCCCGACACCGGCGGACGCCACACGCACCGGGCGGGCAGGCTCAGCGGCCACTGGTTACTCCCATCCGCGCCACTTGCGCCTGCCGCCAGTCCGCGCGCGACACGAATCCGGGGCGGCTCCGGCAGATGGCCTCGGTCCGGGCCATGATGGCCTCCACGGGCGCCTCGATGTCGAACGGCTCGGCGAACGGCTGAGGGGTGTGCCAGGGGGTATCGACGAAGAGCTCCACGCGATTGCCCTCGGGATCGGGGAAGTACACCGACCAGGCGTTGCCGTGGGTGACGATGCGGTACTCCTTGACGCCCTCCTCACGCAGGCGGGCGTACATCGACTTGAGATCGGCCAGCGTCGGGACCTTGAACGAGATCTGGTTGACGACGTTGTAGTCGGCCCCGGGCGGCCGGCCCGTCACCAGGACGATCTGGTGATGCTGGTCGGGATCGCGCGAGAGGAAGAGCAGGGTCGGGCCGTCCTTGAGCGAGCCCCGATCGCTGACGAGCAGGCCGAGGACACGCGTGTAGAAGTCCTCCATGCGGTCGAGGTCGGTCACGTTGATTCCCAGGTGGCTGAACACGGCCTGCGTGGTCATCGTCATTCTCCTTACTTACTTCACGGAGTCGGCTCCCGCCTTCGCGACCTGGGCATCCTGCTCGCCGGTCGCGCCTGAGACCCCGATCCCGCCGACGACCTTGCCGTCAGCGACGATCGGGATCCCGCCCTCCAGGGTACTCGCCCCGCTGAGCTGCAGCAGCCGCATATTCGGACCGCCCTTGGCGAGGCCATCCTGGAACACCTTGGTGGGTCGGCGGAAGGCCACCGCCGAGAACGCCTTGTCCTTGGAGACTGCAATGCTGCCGAACTGGGCGTTATCCAGGCGCTGGACCATCACGACGTTGCCGCCCGAGTCGAGGATGGTGATGACCACGGCCCACTTGTTCTTCATCGCTTCGGCCTCTGCGTCCGCCATCACCTTCTTGGCCTGGGCCAGGGTGATGGGCGGCCCGTACGGCATCGGCCCCTGGGCGCTTGCCGAGGCGGCTGCCAGGATCACCGCGCTGCCGACGACCAGAGACGAGATCCGGTTCATTCTCATGGGGGTCTCCTTGTGAGTTCCGGCGTGCTACGGAGCCTCTGTGTTGTTGATGGGCTGCAGAGCCATGGCCACGAGGGCGACCCGCCCGCTCGCCACCGCCTGCAAGCCTCGCTCCAGGGCGGCCCGCACCTGGCCGGGCGCCTCTACCAGCTCGCCATGGCCTCCAAAGGCGCGCGCCATGGCCGGATAGTCCGGCCGCGGAGCGATGGAGGTGCCGACGAAGGTGTTCGACTGCACGGCCCAGCCCTCGGGATAGTGGCGCACGACTCCGGTCTTCTGTGACAGATAGCCGGAGTTGTCGAAGAGCACGATCAGGATCGGCATCCGGTGCTCCTGGCTGGCGCCGAGCGCGGCCAGCACCGGGTTGTAATTGAAGGCGCCGTCGCCGATCAGGGCGATCACCGTGCGGTCGGGGCCGGCCGCTTTCACGCCGAGCGCGGTGCCCAGGCCGGTACCCAGGCCGCCGAAGCAGCCCTCGAAGAACTGGCCCGGCTGCAACCGGTCGAGGAAGCGGTGGATGTCCAGTCGATGCGTGATCGTCTCGTCGACGACCGCCGCATCCGCCGGCAGGATCTGATTCAGCTCGTGGATCACCCAGCGGGTGTCGAGCGGCGTCCGGGTTCCGGCCGCCTGCGCCTCCGCGCGCAGCGCGTCTCGCCTGCTCTGATGGCGACGCTGCCACCGCTCGATGGCATCGGCCCGCTTGCCGGGAGCCAGACGTTCCCGCACACGCTCGACGAGCAAGGCCAGCGACGGCTCGAGGCCGCCGGCGGCCACCAGATCCGTGCGATAGCCCCAGAAGGGCAGCTGCGGCCGGAACGGGTTGTCGGCCAGGACCACCACCTTCGTGCCGGGACCCGGCGCCGACGAGGGCGGATGCCAGGGCGCCACGGCGCCGACCAGGAATGCCACGTCGGCCTCCTTCAGATAGGCGGCGACGTGCGTGGACGGGCCGACCCCCGCATAGAGCGGATGGGTTCGTGGGAAATTCAGGTACTGGGGGTGCCAGCCCTCGACCACCGGTGCCCCGAGCAGCTCGGCGAGGGCGACCAGATGCTCCACCGCCCGCACGCTGCGGCCCGCCTCCTCGGTGAGGATCACCGGGTGGCCCGCGCCGACGAGCGCCTCCGCTAGCGCCTCGATCGCCTCGGGGGCCGCGGCCGGCTCCAGAGCGTAGCCCGCCGCCGACGGCGCCGCGGTCGTCGTCGGCTCGAGCAGGTACTCCATCGGGACCGAGACGAACACCGGCCCTTGAGGCGCGGCGAGAGCGAGTTGACAGGCCCGCTGGATCGCAGCAGGCAGGATGGCCGGCGTGTTCAGGGCCAGGCTCCACTTGACGCAGGGCTCCACGAGCCGGGCCGGCCCGCCGACGTCGGCCAGGAGCCGGAGCCACTGCTGGCCCAGGTCGTGACCGGGTCCCTCGCTGAAGCCGATCGACTCGCCGGCGAGCACGACCATCGGGATCTGCTCGTGCACCGCGGCGCGCAACGCCATGGTGGCGTGCAGGGCGCCCACGGTCGTGTGGATCATCGCCGCCGGCAGCTTGCCCGACGCCTTGGCGTAGCCGCTGGCCATGGCGACCGCCACTTCCTCGTGGCGCGTGGAGCAATACCGTGGGATCTGCCGCTCGGCCCCCGACGGCTTGGCCAGGTGCTCCCAGACCGGCGACCATTCCGAGCCGGGCGAGGCGAAGATCCACTCCACGCCCATCTCGTGCAGCAAGCGAAGCAGCGCTTCGGCCCCGCTCAGTCCCGTGGTGTCCATGGTGGTTTCCTCGTGAGGCGCGGGCGAGTCTACGGCCGCGGGGACCGGCCCGTCAACCGCGCCTCCAGCAGGCTGCGCAGCCGGCCGGGCTCGAGCGGCATCTCGCGGAGCCGGATGCCCAGCGGCGTCAACGCATCCTCGATCGCCTCGGCCAGCACGGCCGGGCCCGGAATGGCGCCCGCCTCGCCGACGCCCTTGATGCCGAGCGGGTTCAGCGGCGAGGGGGTCTCCAGATGCGCCACCTCGATGTCGGGCACCTCCATGGCGGTCGGCATCAGAAAGTCCATGAACGTCGTCGTGAGCGGCTGGCCGCTCGCATCGTAGACGATGCGCTCGTAGAGCGCGCCGCCGAGCCCCTGGGCGACGCCGCCGCGGATCTGCCCGTCCACGATCGTGGGGTTGACGATGGTCCCGCAGTCGTGCTGCACGACGTAGCGGAGCACCTCCACCCGACCGGTCGCGATGTCGACATCGACGACGACGGCGTGGCAGCCGCTGGCGAACGTGGAGTGCGGTGGGGCGTAGTACCCGAAAGCCTCGAGCCCCGGCTCCTCTCCCGCCTCGAGCACGGCGCCGGCCCGAGGCTTGACCAGCCGCAGGGCCGCCTCCGTCGCTTCCTTGCCGTAGGCGTAGCGGATCGGGTTCGCCACCGTGGCCAGCGCCCCCAGGGCCAGGGCCTTGTCCGGCGCCCCCCGGACGCGGACGGCGCCGTCGACGACCTCCAGGTCGTCCGCTGAGACCTCCAGCAGGCTGGCGGCTAGACGTACGGCCTTGTCGCGCACTTTGACGGCGGCGGCGTGGATGGCGTTGCCGCTCGTCACCAGCCCGCGGCTCGCGTACGTGCCGGCGCCCCAGTTGAACTTCCGCGTGTCGCCCGTGACGACGGTCACGTCGGCCGGGGCGCAGCCCAGCGCGTCGGCGGCGATCTGCGCAAAGGTCGTCGGGTGTCCCTGCCCCTGCGTGGTCAACCCCGTCGCCACGAACACGTTACCGCTGGGCTCCACGCGGACGTGCGCGCCCTCGTAGGGCCCGATGCCGGTGCCCTCGACGTAGCAGGCCACGCCGAGGCCGAGGTAGCGACCCCGGGCCCGCGCCTCGGCTTGCTGCGCGCGAAAGGCACGGGCGCCGATGATCTCGAGCGCCATCTCCAGACCGGCCGGGTAGTTGCCGCTGTCGTACCGGGTGGGACCGCCGTCCTGGAAGGTGAGCCCCACGTCCCAGGGAAACTCGTCGGGCCGGATGAAGTTGCGGCGTCGCACGTCGGCCGGCTCGAGCCCCAGCTCGCGCGCGATCAGCCCGATCACGCGCTCCATGACGAAGACGCCATGGGGGCGGCCGGCGCCGCGATAGGGGCTGACGCTGACCGTGTTGGTATAGGCCACGTCGAACTCGACCTGGTAGTTCCGGAGACGGTACGGGCCGGGCAGCTGGGTCGCGGTGATGACCGGCACGACGATTCCGTACGGCGTGTAGGCCCCCGTGTCGTGGACGAACCGATCGCGCAGCCCGAGGATCGTCCCCTCGGCATCGATCGCCACCTCGACGTCGTGCACCTGGCCGCGTTCCTGGTTGGCAGCCAGCAGATGCTCGCGGCGGTCCTCCGTCCACTTCACCGGCCGGCCCAGACGCAGCGAGGCCCACGGCACCAGGATCTCTTCGGGATAGAACAGCATGATCTTGGTCCCGAAGCCGCCGCCGACGTCAGGGGCCACGACCTCGACCTGGAACTCGGGCAGCCCGAACATCCGGGCCAGCCCATTCTTGATGGGCAGAGGCGCCTGCGTCGACGTCCAGACGCGGAGGATTCCGCCGCGCCTGTCCCAGTCGGCGACCACGCCCCGGGTCTCGATGGGGCTGCCGCAGCTCCGCTCGATGCGGAGCCGTTCGCGAAGCACGCGGTGGGCGCGCCGGAACGCCCCGTCGGGATCGCCGACGCGCTGCGGGAAATGGGCGGCCCGGTTGCCGGGCACGTCACCGTGCACACGCGGCGCGCCCTCGCGCAGGGCCTCGACGGGATCCACGACCGCGGGCATTGGCTCGTACTCGACGGCGATCGCCTCCAGGGCGTCCTCGGCGACGTAGCGGTCGTCGGCCACGACGAAGGCGACCATCTCGCCGACGTAGCGGACCTCGCCGGCGGCGAGCGGACGCTGCGTGCGCGGGTGGACCAGCGCGGGATGGGGAATCAACAAGGGGCCGGGGGCATTCAGCTCGCCCAGCTCGGCCGCGGTGGCGACGAGGTGGACGCCGGGCAGAGCCCGGGCGCGGGACGCGTCGATGCGGACCACCCGCGCGTGAGCGTGCGGGCTGCGCAGGCAGGCGGCCTGGAGCACGCCCGCCGGGCGCAGGTCGTCCACGAAGCACCCCAGGCCGCGTAGCAGGCGCGGATCCTCGTTGCGCGGAATGCGGGCGCCAATGGTGCGCGTGCTCACGCGGAGTGGTCTCCATCGACGAAGTCGACGGGGGCGTGATCGGCGCCGGCCAGCTGACGGTAACCGGGACCGCGGTCGAAGAACGGCTGCGGCCCTCGATGCTCCCGCATCCGGGCGCGCAGCTCTCGCGTCGCCGCCTCGTCGACAGCCGGGTCGCCCTCCGCCTGCGGCACCAGCACGACGCCGTAGTCGTCGCGGGCCGACCGCGCGCTCACCTTGCCCTGCAGGACGTCCAGGGCCACCAGCTCCGGCTGGCGCTCCAGCGGATCGCCCCAGCCACCGCCGCCGGTGGTCTCCACGCGGACCAGCGTGCCGGCGGGGATGTGCTCGTCGTCGACGAGGCCGGGCAGCTGCCGCTCGGCGGGGCCGCCGGGATCGACCGTGACGCGAAACGGCGCCCCGGCCCGGCCGCCCTTGAGCCCCCAGCACGAGAGGATGGACCGGTCGGCCACGCAGAGGAAGCGGGTGTCCCCGAGCACCCGGAACTCCTTGAGGTAGCCGAGCCCGCCCCGGCGCTGGCCGGCGCCTCCCGAGTCGGTGGCCAGTCCCAGGCGCTCCACCACCAGCGGAAAGCGGGTCTCCGTGAACTCCACGGGGAGGTTCTTGCTGTCGGGGACGACATGGATGGTGTCGGAGCCGTCGGCGTAGTACCGCCCGCCCGACCCGCCGCCCAGCACCTCGCGCATGAGGTAGAACTGGCCCTCGACGTCGACCCCGTGGAAGCCGGTGTAGCGGATGGTCTCCTGATCGGCGGGCATGCGCCCGTCCACGGCCTTGGCGATGGCGCCGGCCAGCACGCCGAGCAGCCTCAAGATCACGAACGTGCGGGCGTTGGTGGGCGCCGGGAAGACCGGGGTGAGCAGCGTGCCCGGCGGCGGGAAGCGCAGCTCGATCAGGGGCACCACGCCCTCGTTGACGTCGAGCTCGGCCATGCGCTCCGGCGTGTCGGCGAGATTCCTCAAGATCGGCGCCAGCCACTTCTTGAGGAACACGCCGTCGGCGTAGTCGCCGGCGTGGTTGATCGGGCCCTTGGCCTGGGGGCTGGTCCCGGCGAAGTCGATGATCAGCCGGTCGGCGGTCTTGGTCACCGCCATCCTCTGGGCGTGCAGGCGCGGCGGATCGACGCCGTCGTGCTCGGCGTAGTCTTCCCACACGTAGGTGCCGTCGGGGATCTTCGCCAGCAGCTCGCGCCGGAAGGTCTCGGTCGTCTTGGCCAGGATGGCGTCGAAGCAGGCCTCGATCCGCGCGCGACCGTAGCGCGCGAACAGGTCGCCCAGGCGTTCGGCGCCCATGCGGCAGGCCGCCACCTCGCTGTCGAGATCGCCGCGCAGGCTGTCGGGTAGTCGCGAGTTGCGCGTCAGGATGCGCAGCACGTCCTCGTTGGGGCGGCCGGCCGCATACAGCCGCACGGGGGGCACGATGAGGCCTTCCTGATAGGCGCTGGTCGCGTGCGAGGGCATGGAGCCGGGCACCGCGCCGCCGATGTCGTCGTGATGGCCGAAGGCCTGTACGAAGGCGACCACGTCGTCGCCGTCGAACACGGGCACGGTCACGCAGAGGTCGGGCAGGTGGCCGATGCCGCCCTCGGAGCCGTAGACGTCGTTGTGGAAGAAGACGTCGCCGGGCCGCATGGTGTCGAGCGGAAAGTCGCGGGCGATGGGGTTGACCAGCGCCGAGTACGAGCGGCCCGTGAGCTTGCGGCACTGGCGGTCGTGGATGCCCGCGCGGAAGTCTCGGGCTTCCCTGATCATGGGCGAGCGGGACGTCCGCTCGATGGCCGCCTCGACCTCGGCCTCTACCGAGGCCAGCGTGCCCTCCACCACCTGGAGCAGGATGGGATCGACGGCCGTCACGCCCGAGCCCGGGTGATGATCATGTTGCCCAGTCGATCGACCTCCGCCCGCTGCCCGGGGAAGAGGACCGTCGTCGCGCCATATTCCTCCACCACCGCCGGGCCCGCGATGCCGTCCCCGGGTGCCAGGCGAGCCCGCTCGAACACCGGACAATCGCGGGATGCACCGTCGAAAGCCACCGCCCGCAGGCCGGTGCGGGCCCGCTCGACCCGGCCGTCGCCGGGCGGCAGCTCCCGCAGCTTCGGACGCTCGACCGGCCCCAGGCCGGTCACCCGGAGATTCACCCACTCGACCAGCTGACGGTTCGCCGCG